>NZ_RJNZ01000006.1:0-95667 GCF_003942865.1 Streptococcus mitis
TTTTGGACCTTTGATGTTGCCTGCTGGTTCCCATGCATTGTTCTTCTTAACGAAGACATCACCTGTTTCAGTATTTACGAAGCTATCTCCATCTTTGCCGTCTGTAGCTTTTGGATCTACTTTTCCGTTTAGTACTTCTTTACCGTCACGTCCTGCTTGTCCTGCAGCTCCGTCTTGACCATCTTTAACTACTGTTGTTTGAACAAGTGTGTCTGTTCCTTCTGTGTAGTTTCCATCGCCATCTTTGTCAATGTAGAAGGTTAATGTAGTTTGTTTCTTCGCATCATCTCGTTCTGCTTTGACTTTTGGTGTTTTTCCATCTTCACCGTTTTTAACGATGGTTGTTAATGATGGTTTGTTGTCTGGTTGCGTGATTGTGATGGTGTGTGTTCCGTTATTGTTGTCTGTAACGGTTACTGTTGGAGTGAAGCCATCTTTACCGTTCTCACCTTTATCGCCTTTAGGACCTTGTTTTCCATCTGCGATAACAACTTCTTTAAGTTTTGTATCTTCTGCATCAAATTTATTATTTTCATTTTGATCATAATAGAAAATAACAGTTGTTGTTTTATCTACTTCATTTCTATGAGTAGAAACAAGCGGGCTTGCACCATCAAATCCATCTCTAACTACTGTAGTAGTTATACCACCTTTACCATCGTTAATTGTAATTGTATGAGTTCCATCTTGCCCATCAGTTACTTTAACTGTTGGAGTTTTTCCATCTTCTCCTTTTGGTCCTACTGGTCCCGCTGGTCCTGCTGGCCCTTGTGCTCCTGTTGGTCCTACTGGTCCCGCTGGTCCTGCTGGTCCTTGTGCCCCAGTTGCTCCTGTTGGTCCTACTGCTCCCGCTGGTCCTACTGGCCCTTGTGCTCCTGTTGGTCCTACTGGTCCCGCTGGTCCTGCTGGTCCTTGTGCTCCTGTTGGTCCTACTGGTCCCGCTGGTCCTTGTGCCCCAGTTGCTCCTTTTGGTCCCGCTGGTCCTGCTGGTCCTTGTGCTCCTGTTGGTCCTTGTGCTCCTGTTGGTCCTACTGGTCCCGCTGGTCCTACTGGTCCTTGTGCCCCAGTTGCTCCTTTTGGTCCCGCTGGTCCTGCTGGTCCTGCTGGTCCTTGTGCCCCAGTTGCTCCTTTTGGTCCCGCTGGTCCTTGTGCCCCAGTTGCTCCTTTTGGTCCCGCTGGTCCTTGTGGTCCTTGTGCCCCAGTTGCNCCTTTTGGTCCCGCTGGTCCTGCTGGTCCTTGAGCCCCTGTTGGCCCTACTGGCCCTTGTGGTCCTGCTGGCCCTCTTTCTCCATCTTTAATATCTGTATTTAAAATTAGTTCATCTTGATTATTAAAGACACCATCACCATCTTTATCTAAATAAAATTTAATGTGATTCGTATCCCCTGTTTTATTTTGAGTTGCAGCAATTTTACCAATACCGTATTTCATTACACGCGGTTTAGCAGCTGTAACTATAGTAGCATCCCCTACAGGAAGTCCTAAAACATACTGATCTCCAAATTTATGAAGTCTGTAATCTTGTGATTTCTCTCCTTCTTTCCCTTCAGAAACTAACTCTGTAACTCCTTCTGCTAATTTAGTAGTTGGTATATATAAAGTTTGGAAATCCACTTTACTTTTAAAACTTGCTATTGAAACGTTAGCTGGATTAGGGTTTGCATCTAGGTATAATGGATCCGTTTCATAATAATAGTTAGAATTACTATATGGGTCATTACTAGTTGCAGCTCCACCACCACCTTGGTCTACGTTAAATTCAACTGGACGTAAACGAAGAGATAAGTCTCCGTTAGGGTTAGTTATAGGTAAAGTAAATCTAATCATTTGTGCAGCGTTTGTTTCTACTGCAGAATTCATACTATATCCTGAATGAGAAATAAAATTTGCACCTTTACCAATATTTCTAGTTTGAGTTCCATACCTAGTTGAAACAGTAGCACTAGAAGGTTCTCCGAATCCTGTTCCCTTATCTAAGATAAAGTTATTATTAACAAACTCTCTAGAATCACCTGGCGCAGAATAATTAATTGTAAAGTCAATTCTATTACCACTACGTACTGTCGTTACATCATAATGGATTTCTTGGCCACCACGTGAATGTCCTATACCACGAAATGAATGTGATCCCTGACTGATATCAGAAAATGCAATTGCATTTCCAGGATTTAAGATTGGTTTATTTTCTGGCCTAGCTGCTCTAAAACCACTTCCAGCCGCTCTAAAACCACTTCCTGCTGTTCTAAAACCACTATACCCCCTATCCAAATCTTCCTTACGGATAGCTGGATTTTGGCGAGCATCAGAAAGGCTCAAACCTGGTTTCAAGATTTCATTAGTAGATGCTGGAGCTGAAGTTGTTTCTACTTTGGCAGGTGCATTAGTTGCTAAAACGCTACTATCAACAGCTGAACGATCAGTTGTTGTAGCTGGTTTAGCTTCTTCTTTTGCTTCAACTACATCAGCTTTCTTCACTACTGGAGTTTCTGATACAGTCCCTCTATCAGAATTAGAACGAAGTTCTAGACCAATAATAGCTGATTGGATAGATGACTCTGCTGCTGATACTTCAGCTTCAGTCGCATCTGCTTTCCCAAGCAAACCTTGACCAGCTTGGATACTTGCTTGCAAGTTAGCAACACTTGCTTCTGTATATAACTTACTCTCAAGTTTTTTAGCACGCGAAAGAGCTGTTAACAATTTTGACTTGTCAACAGCATCTTTCTGTGTTACTTCTTCTTTTTTATCTTTTACTTCTTCAACTTTTTCTGCTGGCGCTTTAGCTTCATCAGTTTTAACTGGAGTCGTTTCTACTGGGTTAGCAACAGTTGGAGCTGCATAAGTTGTTTCTTTTTTAGGTGTAGAAACTTCTGCTGGTTTAGTAGCTTCGTTTACCTTATCAGCAGAGACACTATTAGTTGCCTCAGGATGTTGTTCCTCTGCTTGTACTGATTGCGTATTGGCAGCAGTTCCCAAGACTAAGGCTGTTCCGAGCAAGACACTAGCTGCACCAAAGTGATACTTACGAATGGAGTATCGTTGTTGCATGCTATACCAGTCAAATGATTTTTTATGTGAATGTTTCATTTTACACTCCTAGATAGTAATTTATAGTTTACAATTTACAACTATTTGAGGCATTAATCAATATTATCTATGAAATTAATATATCTGATTTCTGCACCATGGAGCCATATTTATTTTTTTTTTTTTTTTGAATTTAATGTACATATTTTTAATTCTTGTTTTTTTGTACAACATAATCATAATTATGATACAATATAATCTAGGAGGAATTACCTACATGCGAAACCTTTTATCCACAAAAGATCAAAGACAATTACGCTTAATGGAAATCTTAATTCAGAATCGTAATTGGCTGAGATTACATGTGCTTGCTGAAAAATTAGGATGTACAGAACGAATCCTAAAAAATGATTTAAATGAATTACGAACAGCTTTTCCAAATATTGACATCCAATCTTCCGTTAACGGAATTATGATAGATTTAGAAGTTAACACTAGTGTGGAAGACGTTTATCAATATTTTCTAGCCCATTCTCAATCTTTTCAATTACTAGAGTATATGTTTTTCAATGAGGGCCTGCCTATTTATCGAACGATAGAAAATCTTCACTCAAGTACTGCTAATCTCTATCGATTAGGTCGAAATATTACAAAAACTCTGTCAACTCAATTCCAAATTGAACTATCATTTACTCCATCCGAGATACGTGGGAATGAAACTGATATTCGCTATTTTTTTGCCCAATACTTTTCTGAGCGCTATTATTTCCTAGACTGGCCTTTTCCAGACCTTCCTGAGGAGGATTTAACAGAGTTTGCTGATTTCTTCTATAAAATCACGAATTATCCAATGCGATTTTCAATTTATAGAATGTACAAATTGATGATAGCTATCAGTATTTACCGCGTCAAAAATGGTCATTTTATCGACTTACCAAATCATTTCTTCGATGAATACTACCCTCTTTTGATGAATATTCCAAATTTTGAGGAGCTACTTGTCCATTTCTCTGAAAAACTGGGACTTGAAATCACTCCAGATATCATCGCCCAAATTTTTATATCCTTTATTCAAAACAATCTTTTCTTAGATCCTCAAGAATTCTTCAACTCTTTAGAAAAAAACAGTAAAGCAAGATACTCTTACCAATTACTGAGTCAAATATTAGAACGCCTAGCAAAACAATATAAGATTACTTTTACCAACCACGATGAGCTGATTTGGCATTTACACAACACTGCTTTCTTTGAAAGACAGGAAATCTTTTCTACCCCAATCTTATTTGAACAAAAAGCATTGACGATTAAAAAATTTGAAGTTTACTTCCCAGACTTTATGGGAAGTGCACGTCAAGAACTGGCTCAATACCGTCAAGCAATTGGACAGCATGACCATCCTGAACAGTTGGAACACCTGATGTACACCATCTTAACCCATGCTGAAAACCTCTCTACTCAGTTGTTAGAAAATCGACCACCTATCAAGGTTTTAATTATCAATAACTTTGACCATGCTATATCCCTTACCTTTGTTGATATGCTTTCCTATTACTGTAATAACCGCTTTACCTTCGATATTTGGGATGAATTAGAAACAAGTCCTGAGATTTTAAATCAGACAGATTACGATATCATCGTGTCTAATTTCTATATTCCAGGGATTACCAAGAAGTTTATTTGTCGAAACCATCTGTCAATCATGGATTTGGTCAATCATCTTAATACTTTATCAAATGAGATTCATATATCCAATACTTTATAAGTTATCAAAAAAGTCAGCATAATCGTGCTGACTTTTTCTCTTATCTGATTTCTATACTTCCTTTACAAAAACCAATTCCTGTTGCTGGGACAGGTCTTCTCGGTAGTTAAATCCTGCAAAGCTTAAGCGACGAGCTTCCTCCACTGTTTGAACTTGATTTTCAATCAGGGCTGTCAAGAAGGCACTACGCGCTTTCTTGGAAATAGTTGAATGAATCTTCAGCTGACCACCCTTGTCCTCCATGAATTTAAAGGTCACCATTTTTTCTCTGATTTCCTTAGAAAATACAGTCTCAAACTCGGACGACAAGAGAGAGAAAATCACTTCTTCCTGCTTCACAGCCTCATCATAGGCTGCCTTCCAATGGCTCTTCAAAGTCTTACCAGCGACTTTTAACTTCATCAAAAAATCCAAACGGTGAGGTGCCATGGGTGACAAGGCTGGAATAACACCGTACAAAGCCGAGGTAATGAAGACATGATTTTCAAGATAGGCTTGTTCTGCCTCGGTCAATTTATCTCGCTTGATATGGCGATACATGAGCCCATCAAAAAGTTTCAGAGCTGGATAGTGTTGGGCAGTTTGCCTTTTCAAAGCTTGGATATGTTGAAATTCCTCCGCTGCCTTCTCAGCTGAAACCTTGTAAAAACTCTCCAATTGACTAGCAGAATAGAGGGCCAAGGCATCCAGCACGGCCTGGCTTTCTGATTTTAAAGAAGTTGGTTCAATACTTGGCAAGTCTGTGTTCATTTCTTTTGCTGTTGGGATTAAAATTTTCATACTAATAGTGTAGCATATTTTTTTGCCGCTACCAAGAAATTAATCTGAAAAACCTCGGTTTGACCGAGGTTTTTCTGTTTATTTGGGCCATCCTAACCAGACAGCCACGAGAACAAAGGCTAGGCCAGCTAAGCTTGTTAAGATAGATAAGAATTTATCTTTTTTCTCCTTGAACTGAGAAAAACCTATCTTCAAAGCGAGCAGTCCGAGTAGCATTGAAGCAAGCATCACATAAAAGCCCATTTCTTTGTCCTCCATTAGTATTAATTTACCTTATTATAACATATATTTCTTAAATAAACCTTTTTTATACTCAATGAAAATCAAAGAGCAAACTAGGAAACTAGCCGTAGGCTGTACTTGAGTACGGCAAGGCGACGTTGACGTGGTTTGAATTTGATTTTCGAAGAGTATTACTGAACTTTAAAGGTCTTGAGATAATTGTCTTTTCCTACTTGACCTTCGAAGGTTTTACCATTTTCAAGGTAAGGAAGGTCATCTGATACTGAGGCCTTAACCTTGTAAATCTTGCCATCAACTTTAAAGAAGTAGACGGTGTCCCCCTTGATAACAGCTGATTTGAGGTCTGCTACCACACCCTTGATGCTTTCTGTGGTTTCATTATCAATTTCAAGGTCGTTTTTATTGGCGTACTTGCTGAGCAGTTCTTCCACTGTCGTTGCTACGATAACATTTTGGTACTCGACTGCGTCTACCAAAGCGTACTCTTTGACCAAGCCAGCATTGTCCTTCAAGCCCATGATGTAGAGAGGCTTGTCATTGAGGTTGATGAGGATTGGGAAGGTCGCCTTGTAGGATTTCTCTTGAACAGCACCTTCGGCTGATTCACGGGCTGATTCTTCGGTCGCAGAAGCCAAGCTATACTTAGTGATTTCTCCTGTCCGCATATTTTCTAGGATGAAACCAAGATTACTTTCATCTGCATTGGCCGACGTCACACCTGTGTAGAGATAAATGTCATTGCCGATAGACAAGTAATTATAGCCCTTGGTAGTCTGGGTCACATTTTTCTTGGAAATCATGGCATTCCAGAAACCGTCCTTGTACTTGCCGTTATAGTTGATTTGCTCAATAGTTTCCTCAGCTGGATAGACCCTGTCCACCCATTCTGGAACATCTGATAAGCTGTATTCCTTGGTCTCTCCATTTGTGGCGTCCAAGATAATGACTGAAGCAGGACGAGGAACCGCAAGCCCAAATTGCTTTTGGTAAACCGTTGCTACATAGAAAGGATTACCCTCATCGTCCACCTCGAAAGATGGAGTTTTGAAGATCTTGGTTGGGTACTTCAAGCGCAGGTGACGCTTGACATCACGGTTAAAATACTCCGAGTCAGAATATTTGATTGGCGTCTTCAAGTCCACCAAGTTGGCATTTCCAGTTACCATGTCCACCTTGATATACTCACCGATTCCCTTAGCTTGATTGTTAAACCATTTGATAGGATCTGCGTATTCTAGTGGTGTAACCCGATAAGGCTTCCCATCAATTGTCAATTGGGTATAGGTATCTGCCGCTACGTACTGCGACACCTTATCTGTTAGGGAACCCAAGTAGCGGTCCCCAATTTTTTCAGCAGTACTTCTATCTAAAATAGGAACCTTACTGGTATCAGTCTTAGGAAATTCAGTAAACTCTTTTTCAGTAACCGTGACTACATTGGCATAATTCTTAGCCTGAAAAATGCTAGAAGTCACCAAGGAAACCAAAGCTGCCAAGAGAAGAATTCCTCCAATAGAAGCTAAAAGGATTTTCCCTAACCGATTGATTTTGAAACCATCAAGATTTAAGGCAGCTTCCGCCTTGCCATGGCGCACATGAACCGTTTTGACAAGGTTTATCCCCTTGCCAAAACCAAATAAGATTGCTACAACCAGCAAATGCCCACAGAGGAAAAAGAGAAATTCCCAGCTGGTCAGGTTAAGAGGCGGTAAAAAGATATACCAGGTCGTTGCGATAAAAATAAGTTCGAAGACTATTCGTTTCATTTGCTTTCCTCCTAAATGATTCGTCCTTCCAAGTGATCCAGTTCATGCTGACAAATCTGGGCTGGGAAACCTGTCAAGGTAATGGTCTGTTCCTGCCACTTGCTGTCACGATAGGCAACCCTTATGGTTTCATAACGCTTAGTAGGTCTCACACCTGTCAAGGACAAACAACCTTCCTCTGTCTCATAAGGTCCGTCAGAGGACAGGAGCACTGGGTTAAACATGACCACAGGAACCAAGCCCAGATTAAAGATAATCACGCGCTTCTGCACCCCAATCATATTGGCAGCCAGACCGACACAAGTCTCACGATTCGCTAAAAGTGTATCCTGCAAATCTCTGGCAAGATACAGATCATCCTGATTTGCCGGCTGAGACACCTGAGATAAAAACAAAATATCCTTTACAATTTTCTTTTCCACTTCTGCTCACTCCTCTTGCTTTTTACTATATTATAGCAATTATAGCACAAAAGCCGATAACTGCAAGCCCTTTCCCTTAACTGTAGCAAAAAGCCATCCGAAGATGACTTTTTCTTTTTAAATCGCATTCTTGTCAAAACCGAGTTTACGTTGAACAAACTTAACGATTTCGACAATGATAATCATTGAGAAGCTTCCAGCCATGACGATTCCCCATTGTGACAAGTCTAGTTTGGTTACGTGGAAGATTCCTTCAAGCGGTTCTACGACGATTGTTGCCATGAGAAGGATGAAGGATACCAAGATGGACCAGTTAAATGTCTTAGACTTGAATGGACCAACTGTCAAGATGGATTGGTAAACAGACTTGACATTGTAGGCATGGAAGAGCTGAATCAAACCAAGGGTTGCAAAGGCCATAGTAAGAGCATCCGCATGAATGGCATGATTGTCACCCACATGAACTGGGTAAACAATCGCAAGTCCATAAACACTCATAACAATAGCTGCTTGGAGTACACCTTGATAGATGATAGAACTCAAAACACCACCTGAGAAGAAGCTTGCCTTGCGTCCACGTGGTTTATGGTTCATGACACCAGGCTCCGCAGGTTCAACACCTAGAGCGATAGCTGGGAAGGTATCCGTTACCAAGTTAATCCACAAAAGATGAACTGGCTGCAAGACATCCCAACCAAACAAGGTTGATAGGAAGATGGTCAATACTTCAGCAGTATTGGCAGAAAGTAGATACTGAATAGTCTTTTGAATGTTTGAGAAGACCTTACGTCCTTCTTCAACTGCAACAATAATAGTCGCAAAGTTATCATCTGCAAGAATCATGTCAGAAGCCCCCTTAGAAACCTCTGTACCAGTGATTCCCATACCGATACCGATATCGGCTGTTTTCAAAGCTGGCGCATCATTAACACCGTCACCTGTCATGGCAACGACTTTACCTTGTTTTTGCCAAGCCTTGACGATACGAACCTTGTGTTCTGGAGACACGCGGGCGTAAACAGAGTATTGACCAACGACTTTTTCAAAGTCTTCATCTGACAGTTCGTTGAGTTCAGCACCAGTTAAAACGTGACCTTCTGTATCGTTTGCATCAATGATTCCCAAACGTTTGGCAATAGCTTCTGCAGTGTCTTGATGGTCACCCGTAATCATAATTGGACGAATTCCCGCTTCCTTAGCCACACGAACAGCCTCAGCAGCTTCAGGACGTTCAGGGTCAATCATTCCAATCAAACCAGTAAAGATTAAATCATTTTCAAGCTCTTCAGAAGTCAGGTTCTCTGGAATGCTATCGATAATCTTATAAGCACCTGCAAGGACACGCAAGGCTTGGTGAGCCATTTCAGAGTTGTTTGTGTGAATGAGGTTTGTAACCTTCTCGTCAATCGGAGCAATATCCCCAGCCTTATCACGAAGAACACAACGTTTCAAGAGTTGGTCTGGCGCACCTTTAACAGCTACGAGGAAGCGTCCATCTGCAAGTGGATGAACTGTTGACATGAGCTTACGTTCAGAATCAAATGGCAACTCAGCCACACGAGGATATTTCTCTAAAAATCCTTTGACATCGTAACCCTTGTCCAAGGCATATTGGATAAAGGCTGTTTCTGTTGGGTCACCAATCAGGTTGCCTTCAACATCAATTTTCGTATCATTGGCCAAAACAACTGAACGAAGAAGGGGCATTTCAAGACCCAGTTCAATATCATCAGCTGAGTCATGTAGGACTGCATCGTAGAAGACTTTTTCGACTGTCATCTTGTTCATAGTCAGCGTACCAGTCTTATCAGAAGCAATGATTTCTGTTGAACCAAGTGTTTCTACTGCTGGCAACTTCCGAACGATAGAGTTTCGTTTGGCCAAAACTTGAGTACCAAGGGCAAGAACGATAGTTACGATAGCTGGTAGCCCTTCTGGAATGGCTGCAACGGCAAGGGCAACAGAGGTCATCAACTCACCGAGTGGATTTTTCCCTTGAATGAAGACTCCAACTACAAAAGTAACAAGTGCAATGACCAAGATAGCATAGGTCAAGACCTTAGAAAGGTTGTTCAAGTTTTGTTTAAGTGGTGTATCTGTCTCATCCGCATCTTGAAGCATGCCAGCGATATGACCAACTTCCGTGTACATACCTGTATTGACAACAACACCAAGACCACGACCATAAGTCACATTTGAGTTTTGGAAGGCCATATTGACACGGTCACCAATACCAGCATCTGCAGCAAGTTCAACTGTCAAGTCTTTTTCGACTGGCACAGACTCACCTGTAAGAGCCGCTTCTTCAATTTTAAGAGAATTGGCTTCTAGCAAACGTAGGTCTGCTGGTACTACATCACCTGCTTCGAGGGCAACAATATCACCTGGTACCAATTCTTTAGAGTCAATCTCAGCCATGTGCCCATCACGAAGAACGCGAGCAGCTGGACTAGACATAGATTTGAGGGCTTCGATGGCTTCTTCTGCTTTTCCTTCTTGGTAAACACCAAAGGCAGCGTTGATGATAACCACGGCTAGGATGATAATGGCATCTGCGATATCTTCCCCACCAGAAGTCACGACTGACAAGATTGCTGCCGCAACTAGGATGATAATCATCAAATCCTTAAATTGCTCGATAAATTTGACCAGGATTGATCGTTTCTCGCCTTCTTCGAGTTCATTGTGGCCAAATTCGGCAAGGCGCTTTTCCGCCTCACTTGATGACAAACCTTGCTCGGTCGCATCCACAGCCTGCAAGACCTCTTCAGGACTCTGAGTGTAAAACGCTTGGCGTTTTTGTTCTTTTGACATGTGTCTCCTCCTTGACATTGTGTGCAAAACAGACTCTCTTTTCCCTCATCGTATCTTTTCACGACAAACAAAAAGAGACCTGTTAATCATAACAAGTCTCGCTGTTTAAGATAGTGCCGGAAAGCATACTTTTCAGTATAAAATTCGGAATGACGACACTATCACAGGTTTCTGCCAGCTACTCCCTTGAGTAGTACTATTATACCAAATTTTGAAAAGTTTTCAAAGAGTAAAAACTGCCTTATTTGAATTTTCCCTTGAAAACCAGTATAATGGTAGAATGCTATATGACTAGAAAGGAAGTTGAATGAAGCAATCTATCTCAAATCTCAAGTTAGCTGAGCGCGGGGCCATTATCAGCATTTCGACCTATTTGATCTTGTCTGCAGCGAAATTAGCAACTGGGCATCTTCTTCATTCATCCAGTTTGGTGGCTGATGGTTTTAACAACGTGTCGGACATCATTGGAAATGTAGCCCTTTTGATTGGGATTCGGATGGCGCGCCAGCCTGCAGACCGTGACCACCGTTTTGGTCACTGGAAGATTGAAGATTTGGCTAGCTTAATCACTTCCATAATTATGTTTTATGTTGGCTTTGATGTGCTGAGGGATACCATTCAGAAGATTATCAGTCGTGAAGAAACGGTCATTGATCCTCTGGGCGCAACTCTAGGAATCATTTCTGCAGCGATTATGTTTGTGGTCTATCTCTACAATACTCGCCTTAGTAAGAAATCTAACTCCAAGGCACTGAAAGCCGCTGCTAAGGACAATCTTTCCGATGCTGTTACCTCACTTGGTACGACCATTGCAATCCTGGCTAGCAGTTTCAATTATCCGATTGTGGATAAACTGGTTGCCATCATCATCACTTTCTTTATCTTGAAAACTGCCTATGATATCTTCATCGAGTCTTCCTTTAGTCTTTCAGATGGTTTCGACGACCGTCTGCTTGAGGACTATCAAAAGGCTATCATGGAAATTCCCAAAATCAGCAAGGTTAAGTCCCAAAGAGGTCGCACTTACGGTAGTAACATTTACCTGGATATCACACTAGAGATGAATCCTGACTTGTCAGTTTATGAAAGCCACGAGATTGCGGATCAAGTCGAGTCTATGCTGGAGGAACGTTTTGGCGTCTTTGATACCGATGTCCATATCGAACCAGCACCTATCCCTGAGGATGAAATTTTAGATAATGTCTATAAAAAATTGCTCATGCGTGAACAATTGATTGACCAAGGAAATCAACTGGAAGAACTCTTGGCTGACGATTTTGTCTATATTCGTCAAGATGGAGAACAGATAAACAAAGAGGCCTATAAAGCCGAAAAAGACTTGAATTCTGCTATCAAGGACATCCAAATCACTTCCATCAGTCAGAAAACAAAACTCATCTGCTATGAGTTAGATGGCATCATCCACACCAGTATCTGGCGTCGCCATGAAACCTGGCAAAATATCTTTCATCAAGAAACTAAAAAAGAATAGAGAAATCCTGTCATGAGACGGGATTTTTCTATTCTTCTAGCTATCAAAGTCACTTAGATATTCATAGCGTTCGTATTTTTCAAGAAGTGCTTCGTTTTTCTCATCTAGCTCTTTCTGAAGAGTCGCTAGTTTACTAAAGTCAGAGCCGTTGGCCTGCATCTCCTCTTCAATAGCAGCGATACAATCTTCCAAGACTTCAATATCGCTTTCAATACTTGCCCACTCCTGCTTTTCTTGGTAGGTCATGCGTTTCTTGTCTTCTCGAACCTTGACGACTTTTTCCTTTTCGGCTTTTTGAACTTGATTGGCCATCTCTGTTTCAAAGACTTTTTCATCAAGATAGTCGGTATAATGACCAAAGAAAGGACGAATCTTGCCATCCTCAAAAGCGAGAATCTTAGTCGCTACCTTATCCAAGAAATAGCGGTCGTGACTAACAGTCAAAACTGGACCAGCAAAGCCTTGTAAGAAATTCTCCAAAACTGTAAGAGTAGCAATATCCAAATCATTGGTCGGCTCGTCCAAGAGAAGAACATTTGGTTTTTCCAATAGCAATTTGAGGAGATAAAGACGTTTTTTCTCGCCACCTGACAATTTCTCAATCAAGGTTCCATGCGTCGAACGTGGGAAAAGGAACTGCTCCAGCAATTCCGCAATCGAAGTCGTAGAACCAGCGCTGGTCTTGACCTCCTCTGCCACTTCCTGCAGGTAATTGATCACTCGCTTGCTTTCATCCAAGCCCTCAATTTGCTGAGAGAAATAGGCGATGCGAACAGTTTCCCCAATCACAACTTGGCCTGCTGTCGGCTCAAGACTGCCTGCAATCAGGTTGAGCAGGGTTGATTTTCCAACACCGTTGTCCCCAACGATTCCGATACGGTCTTTGGCCTGCACCAAGAGATTAAAGTCTTGCAAAATAGGCTTGTTTTCATAGGCAAAGGAAACATCCTGAAACTCGATGACTTTTTTCCCAATACGACTGGTCTCAAAGTTCATGGTCAAGTCTGTCTCAGCAACTCCACCTGAAACTTCTTTCTTCAAGTCATGGAAACGATTGATACGAGCCTGCTGCTTGGTCGCACGCGCCTGCGGTTGTCTGCGCATCCAGGCCAATTCTTGTTTGTAGAGTTGTTCTTTTTTGTGAAGAAGAGCCGCGTCACGCTCATCCTGTTCCGCCTTAAGGCGAACATAGTCCTGATAATTGCCCTGATATTCGGTCAAGCCTGCGCGATCCAATTCGAAAATACGAGTTGACAAAGCGTCTAGGAAATAACGGTCATGGGTAATAAAAAGGACGGTCTTCTTAGAATTTTTCAAAAAGAGGGTCAGCCACTCAATAGTTGCAATGTCCAGATGGTTGGTCGGCTCATCCAAAAGCAAAAGGTCGTGATTGCCAAGTAAGACTTGCGCCAACTGGACCCGTCTTCTCAGACCACCTGACAATTCTCCAACTGGAGTAGATAAGTTCTGAATACCCAGCTTGCTGAGAACCGTCTTGACCTGACTCTCAATTTCCCAAGCTTGGAGAGAGTCCATTTCAGCCATGACCCGTTCCAAACGCGCCTGCTTGTCCTCACTGTAGTTGAGCATGATCAATTCATACTCACGAATGAGCTGGATTTCCTTGAGGTCACTAGATAGAACCGTATCCAAGACCGTCTTGCTATCATCAAAATCAGGGTCTTGGGTCAAGTAACCAATCTGGTAATCATTTTTAGCTGAAAAAGGACTGACATCCCCATCAAAGCCAGAAACACCAGAAAGAACATCTAAAAGGGTGGTCTTCCCTGTTCCATTGACACCAATCAGACCAATTCTGTCTAGGTCATGGATGATAAAGGAAATATCCTTAAAAACGGTCTTGTCACCGACGGATTTACTTAGTTTTTCAACGATAAAATCACTCATTTTTTCTCCCTTAGATAAGCATGGATGGCTTGTCGGTCATTTTCCAATGTTCCATCGACAATGGCATATTCAATCTCTGTTAAAATCTCTCCCAAGTCTGGACCTGGTTGAAAGCCATATTCCTTAATCAAAATGCCACCATTAATCTGAATTTCTTTCTTGTCATGAATGGTCAAACTCTGATAGGTTTCTGTGATAACTTGTGGGTTGACTGGTTTTCCCTGAGCCTGACGAAGACTTTCAGCCTGTAAAAGTAAATCTAAATCAAAGCGATAACAATCGCGCTTGCTCAATTCTCCCTTTTCACGCGAGGCCAAAATAGTCAGCAAATCCTGAACTTGCTTGGCAAACTGACGTGAGGTCTTCCAAGCCTTCAAAAAGGGCTGCGCATTTTCAATCTCCAAAGCCCACAGTAGAGCCGCCCAGGCTTGTTCAGATGATTCAAAAGTAAAATCAGTCTCCAAATCAAACAGTCTGTTGAGCTTATCCTTGCTAGATACCATATCAGGAAGGTAGTCATAAGCTTGACTCTCAATCATGGAAGCCAAGCCCCTTCTCCAAAATGGAGCCAGCATGAGTTTATCAAACTCGACGAAGGTACGCTCTACAGAAATTTTCTCCAAAAGCGGTGTCAAGGTCTTCATAGCTTCAAATGTTTCTGACTCAAGTTCAAAGCCAAGACTGGCCTGAAAACGGAAACCACGCATAATCCGCAGAGCATCTTCGTTAAATCGCTCACTAGCTACTCCAACTGCTCGCAAGACTTGGTTTTCCAAATCCTCTAAACCATGGAACAAGTCAACGATTTCTCCTGTCTCATCCAAGGCAAAGGCATTGACTGTAAAATCACGGCGTTTGAGGTCTTCTTCTAGCGAGCGAACAAAAGAAACCGCACTAGGTCTGCGATAGTCCACATAGACATCTTCTGTCCGAAAAGTAGTCACCTCATACTCCTCGTCCCCATCTAAGACCAAGACAGTTCCATGCTCGATTCCGATATCGGCTGTTCGCGGAAAAATCTGCTTGGTCTCTTCTGGATAAGAAGACGTCGCAATGTCCACATCGTGGATGGGACGATTGAGGAGGGCATCTCGAACAGAACCCCCAACAAAATAGGCTTCAAAGCCTGCTTCTTTAATTTTTTCTAATACTGGTAAAGCCTTCTGAAATTCAGAAGGCATTTGCGTTAATCTCATAATAAGTGTTCTAATCCATAGACAAGCTCATGACGCTTGACAACTTCTTTAATTCCCAAATTCACCCCTGTCATGAAGGAGCTACGATCATAGGAGTCATGACGGAGGGTCAATCCTTCTCCCTGATTGCCAAAGATGACTTCCTGATGGGCTACCAAACCTGGCAAACGAACTGAGTGGATACGCATACCATCAAAGTCGGCACCACGGGCACCTGCAATCAATTCTTCCTCATCAGGCGCACCTTGCTGGATTGACTCTCGAACTTCTGCCATTAACTCAGCTGTTTTAATAGCTGTTCCACTCGGGGCATCCTTTTTCTTATCATGATGGAGCTCGATAATCTCCACATTTGGGAAATATTTGGCAGCTTGCGTCGCAAATTGCATGAGTAAGACAGCACCCAAGGCAAAGTTAGGAGCGATCAAGCCACCCAAATCTTGGGCACGAGAAAATTCTTTTAGCTCTGCAATTTCTTCACTTGTGAAACCTGTTGTTCCAACTACTGGAGCAAAGCCATTTTCAAGAGCAAAATGTGTATTTTCGTAGGCAACATTTGGAGTAGTAAAATCTACCCAGACATCCGCTTCAAAGCCTGCTAAATCAGCCTTATCCTTGAAAACAGGAATTCCTTGCCATTCTAACTCAGACTCAAAGGGATCCAAAACTGCTACCAAGTCCAAGTCTGGATCAGCCAAGACCATCTGACAAGCAGCCTGGCCCATCTTTCCCTTAAAACCAGCAATAATTACTCGAATACTCATCTCTACTCCTGACTAAGATACAAAGGACGTTAGCTGCCCATGAAAAATAGGGAATGACGCTGACTTTCCATGAAAGGCAAGTCAGGCATCTTTTTTCAAGAGGTAGCTAGTCCGTGTTCAATTTCTAAGATACAAAGCCTGTAGGAACACAAAGTGAAAATAGGAGTTCTGATCAAGAAGTGTCTACTCCTTGGAAGAACTATCTTTTTCACACAGGGTTCCAGGTGTGTTCAATTATCAAGATACAAAGGACCTTAGCTGCCTATGAAAAATAGAGAATGGCGCTGACTTTCCATGAAAGGCAAGACAGGCATCTTTTTTCAAGAGGCAGGTAGTCCGTGTTCAATTGCTATTTCTTAACTAGCCTAGAAACGCCAACTAAATCACTGGAATATAACCCAGAGCAATGCTTCCTGCTCCTAAGTGTGTTCCAATGACACTACCAAATGTAGCAAGTGAAATATCTGTACCCACTCCAGATTCAAGTAAGTGCTGACGCAATTCTTCAGCCTTTTCAGGAGCATTTCCGTGAATGACAATGATACGGTATTGGCCTGAAGCTGTGGCTTCCTTGATAATCTCAATTAAGCGCTTGGTTGCTTTCTTTTCAGTACGAACTTTTTCGTAAACTTCAATCACACCTTGGTCATTAAAATAAAGAATCGGCTTAATGCTTAGCAGATTGCCCAAAATAGCAGCTCCATTTGAAAGGCGTCCACCTTTAACCAAATGGTCCAAGTCATCCACCATGATGAAAGCAGAGGTATGACTAATTTGAATAGCTAGCTTATCTTGAATGATGGCAAAATCATCGCCCTGGTCTCGCCAATTAAAGACACTTTCAACCATGATACCCAGAGGAGCACTTGTAATCAAAGTATCTGGAAAAGCAATGGTTAATCCCTCATAATCATCGACCATGTACTGGATATTTTGGTAAAAACCTGAAATTCCAGAAGATAGGAAAAGCCCCAAAGCATGGGTATAGCCTTGTTCTTTGAGCGAAGTTAGAATCTCATCTAACTTGGCAATACTTGGTTGACTGGTCTTAGGCAATTCAGAAGCCTGAGCCATTTTTTGGTAAAATTCCTCAGCAGTCAGATTGATGCCCTCGACATACTCCTCACCATCAATATTGACAGGAATATCCAAGACGTACAAATCTTCTCTTTGCAAGGTTTCTGCACTGAGATAGGCAGAGGAATCTGTGATAACAGCTAATTTCATATTAGAACTCCAAATTGATTCCTGGTAAGTCTAATGCAATTTCAGTTACTTCGTAAGTCAAACGGTTGAGCATGTTCAAACATGGACGAGCCAAGGTTTCCACTTCTTCTTGGTTCAATTCACTTGGTTCGTTAACAATACGACCATCGATATGGTTCACCTGAGAAATAGTTCCACTGATGACAAATTTATCAAATACAATCATAAAACTCAAGACAACAATCAAGGAAGTCACTTGATTTTCTTGGTCATGTTGAATTAATTGGAAGTTCACATCCACCTTAGTTTCAGGAGCTCCATTTTCATTTTCCCATTCAAAATTACGCGCATCAAAATGATACTGACTAACAAATTCTTGTTCACGTTTAAGATTCATGTCTTTCTCCCTTGGCTACAATATTATAAGCTATTGTACCATAATTTTTTATTTTCATCTAGTTTTCTAGGATTTAGTCAATCCCGATTTCAGCTCGAACTACGTCTGCGATGGTATCAACATAGTAGTCTACTTCTTCTGTTGTAGGCGCTTCTGCCATAACACGCAAAAGGGGCTCTGTTCCACTTGGGCGTACTAGGATACGGCCATTCCCTGCCATTTCTTCTTCCATCTTCTCGATGATAGCCTTAATAGCTGGCACTTCCATAGCCTTTTCCTTCATAGCATTTTCCACTCGGATATTGACTAATTTTTGTGGATAAATGGTTACTTCTGCTGCCAAGTCTGACAAACTCTTACCAGTTTCCTTCATGATTTTAGCCAATTGGACGGCAGACAATTGACCATCACCTGTGGTATTGTAATCCATCAAGATGACGTGACCAGACTGTTCACCACCAAGATTGTAGCCTGATTTTCTCATTTCTTCCACAACATAGCGGTCACCAACTGCAGTGACTGCCTTGTTAATGCCTTCACGGTCCAAGGCCTTGTGGAAACCAAGGTTAGACATAACAGTTGTCACGATTGTATTTTGAGCCAATTGTCCTTTTTCAGAAAGGTATTTTCCGATGATGTACATAATCTTGTCACCATCAACGATGTCGCCATTTTCATCAACAGCAATCAAACGGTCACTGTCTCCATCAAAAGCCAAACCAATATCTGATCCGCTTTCTTTGACCACTTCTTGAAGGGTTTCTGGGTGCGTTGAACCAACATTAAGGTTGATATTAAGACCATCTGGTGTTTCCCCTATAACAGTCAATTGAGCTCCAAGGTCTGCAAAGATTTGACGGGCACTTGTAGAAGCGGCACCATTAGCTGTATCCAAGGCAACCTTCATTCCATCAAGAGGAGTTCCAGTTGAAACAAGGTAGCCCTCATACTTACGCAAACCTTCTGGATAATCTACCAAGGTTCCCAAGCCTTCAGCACTTGGACGAGGAAGAGTATCTTCTGCAGCATCTAACAAGGCTTCAATTTCTGCTTCTTTTTCGTCATCTAGTTTAAAACCATCACCGCCAAAGAACTTAATTCCATTATCAAGGGCTGGATTGTGGCTAGCAGAAATCATGACACCAGCACTTGCTCCTTCAGTTTTTACCAAGTAAGCTACTGCTGGTGTTGCAAGGACACCAAGTTTGTAGACGTGAATCCCTACAGAGAGGAGACCTGCCACCAAAGCAGATTCTAGCATTTCCCCTGAAATACGTGTGTCACGTCCTACAAAGACTTTCGGTGCTTCCGTTTCATGTTGACTAAGAACATAGCCTCCAAAACGTCCTAGTTTAAAAGCCAATTCTGGCGTTAGTTCTACGTTAGCTTCTCCACGGACTCCATCAGTCCCAAAATATTTACCCATTTTTATAAAATCCTTTTCCTATTTTTTAATTCGTTTTTGAACTATTTGATTTAGTTGACGAAGACGTCTCCGACGAACTACTTGCACTTGAATTAGATGCACTTGAACTCGATACCACAGGTTTTGTAGTTACCTTCATTGTCGTATCAAACGGAGTAATAACTACTGGTAAGACTACCCCGTTGCGATCAATAGCCTGCAAAGGTACTGAACCACTATAATTACCCGTAATCCGTTCGCTAGTAGGCAGAAGCGCAATAACTTTGTCAATCTTCGCTAATGTTTCCTGATCTGTCGTAACCGAAACCCGTTCATTTGACACGGTTACACTATCAATTTGCAGCTTGGGATCAATCTGGTTTTGGTCAACTTGTGGCACAACAATCATCCCATCTCGCTTAACCTTCTTCCCAACTTTTACTGTAATCTTTTGAGGCGTTGCCACAGCAGTCATTCCATTTGGAAGATTTTCAATATTCAAGGGAACTTCAATCGTTCCAACACTGACATCCGTCAAATCCGCTGTGACCTTAAACTTACGAGTACTTTCCTGCATTTCGCTGGCCAAGGTCACACGATTGGCTCCTGTAAGTACAACCGAGACCTCTGATGCAAATCCGCTAATGAAATACTGGTCATCATCGTAATGAATATCGATAGGAACATTTGTTATCGTATTGGTGTAAGTTTCTGATTTGACCTGTCTTACAGTATTGTTATTTTGAAAATTAGTCGATGTTGCATAGATGAATAAGACACAAGCAAAAAAGAGAGATGAGATAATATATAAGCTATTTTTTCTCATTTTTCCAACCTCCTAGCAAACGGTCCCTGAAACTGACTTTTTCCTCAACGGCTGGCAAAAGAATTCTTCGTAGCTCTGCTTCAAATTCTTCAATCGTCAAGTCGTGCTTGAAAACACCGTTATAGGTAATAGAAATGCCACCTGTTTCCTCTGAGACGATGAAGGTCAAGGCATCCGACACTTCTGATAAACCGATAGCCGCCCGGTGTCTGGTCCCAAATTCCTTGGAAATCCCTGTCCTTTCTGTTAAGGGTAGATAAGCAGAGGTGACTGCAATCCGATTTTCTCTGATAATCACAGCACCATCATGTAGAGGAGTGTTGGGGATAAAGATATTAATAAGGAGTTCAGCTGAAATATTGGCATCCAAAGGAATCCCTGTCGCAATGTATTCTTGCAAGGTCCGAACTCGTTGGATGGCAACCAGAGCACCAATCTTACAAGGACTCATATATTCAACCGACTTGACAAAGGCACGAATCATTTGCTCCTCTGCACTAATTTGAGCAGTAGAAAAGAAATCTGTTGCCCTTCCCAAACGTTCCAAACCAGTCCGAATCTCTGGAGAGAAGATAACAACCGCAGCAATAACTCCATAGGTGATAATCTGATTAATCAACCAAGAAATCGTTGTTAAACCAAGGATATTGGCCACAACCTGGGCTAATACAAAGATCACGACCCCACGCACCAAAATCATAATCTTGGTGCCAGCTATCGCTTTTGTAAAACGATATAAAATATAGGCCACAATCAAAATATCAAACACATTGATGGCAATACTCCAAGGACTAGAAAACAAGCTAGTCCAATATTGCAGGTTGGATAATTGTTGAAAGTTCATCTGCTGTCTCCTCTCTGTCCAAACACGTTCCTTTCTATTATACCATTTTTCTGACATTTTTTTCCCTATCCTACTTCATTTTAAATTAAAGAAAAAATATGATAAAATAAACTGATACTCAATGAAAATCAAAGAGCAAACTAGGAAGCTAGCCGCAGGTTGCTCAAAACACTGTTTTGAGGTTGTGGATAGAACTGACGAAGTCAGTAACCATAGCTACGGTAAGGCGACGCTGACGTGGTTTGAATTTAATTTTCGAAGAGTATGACTAGAAAAAACAAAGGAGAAACCATGTCTCAACTCTATGATATTACCATTGTAGGTGGTGGTCCCGTCGGACTTTTTGCAGCCTTCTATGCCCACCTACGCCAAGCCAAGGTCCAAATAATCGACTCCCTTCCACAACTAGGTGGACAACCTGCTATTCTCTATCCTGAAAAGGAAATCCTCGACGTTCCAGGTTTCCCAAACCTGACTGGAGAAGAATTGACCAACCGCTTGATTGAACAACTAAACGGCTTTGATACCCCTATTCATCTCAATGAAACGGTTCTTGAGATTGAAAAACAAGAGGAAGGATTTGTCATCACAACTTCTAAAGGAAGTCACCTGTCTAAAACAGTTATCATCGCTATGGGTGGCGGTGCCTTTAAACCACGTCCACTGGAACTAGAAGGCGTTGAGGGTTATGAAAATATCCACTACCACGTTTCCAACATCCAGCAATATGCTGGTAAGAAAGTGACGATTCTGGGTGGAGGAGACTCGGCTGTGGATTGGGCTTTGGCTTTTGAAAAAATTGCGCCAACTACCCTTGTTCACCGCAGAGATAATTTTCGCGCCTTGGAGCACAGTGTTCAAGCCTTACAGGAATCATCTGTGAGCATCAAGACACCATTCGTCCCTAGCCAACTCCTTGGAGATGGAAAAACGCTCGATAAACTTGAAATCACAAAAGTCAAATCTGATGAAACCAAAACGATTGACCTAGACCACCTCTTTGTCAACTATGGTTTCAAATCTTCTGTCGGTAACCTTAAAAACTGGGGTCTGGACCTCAACCGCCACAAGATTATCGTCAACAGCAAACAGGAATCCAGCCAAGCAGGTATCTATGCTATCGGTGACTGCTGCTACTATGACGGAAAAATTGATCTGATTGCGACAGGCCTCGGAGAAGCACCAACCGCTGTTAACAACGCCATCAACTACATCGACCCTGAGCAAAAAGTACAACCAAAACACTCTACTAGTTTATAAAAAAGAACCACGAGTCCTACGATTCGTGGTTTTATAGTTCATCGGCTATCTTATTGATTTTTCTGAGTCTGTGGTTGACACCACTTTTTGTAAGGGAAGTGCTGAGACTATCTGCTAACTGCTGGATAGAGTAGTCTGGGTGCTGAATCCGCAATTGCGCTACCTCCTGCAAATCCACTGGCAGGTTTTCTAAGCCCATGATATCTTTGATTTTACTGATATTGTTGATAGTCTTCATGCTGGCAGAAACTGTCCGAGCAATATTGGCTGTTTCGGCATTATTGGCCCTATTGAGGTCATTACGGGTTTCTCGTAAAATCTTTACTCTCTCAAAATCATCACGCGCCTGCATGGCTCCGATGACAATCAAGAAGTCCATAATATCTTCGGCACGCTGGAGGTAGGTCACAGCACCCTTTTTGCGCTCAAGTACTTTGGCATCTAATAAAAATTGCTGGAGAAGGGAGGCAAGCCCTTGCGCGTGATCCAGATAAACAGAACTGATTTCCAACTGGTACTTACCTGATTCAGGGTCACGAATGCTCCCATTCGCTAAGAAAGCACCACAGAGATAGGCACGCCCTGCTTCCTCGTCCGATAAAATCTCCTCATCAATACCTGTTTCTAGGCCAAAGAAGGAGTCTGCCAAGTGCAAATCACTTAACAAGTCCTGCACCTTTTCATCAGTAAAGACAGTATAGACCCGATTCTTACGAAGATTACTCCTCTGGTGGTGACGAATTTCTGATTTGATTTCGTAGAAATGGAGAAAGGACTCATAGAGGTGACGGGCTAGCTTAGCGTTTTCTGTCACGACGGATAATGTCAAGCCCGAAGTCGAGAGACCGATACTGCCAGACATCTTGATAATGGCAGATAATTCATGCCGGCTCAGATGGTGCTGACCTAGGATTTCTTCTTTAACTGCTACTGTGAAACTCATTTTCTCACCTGTATAATCCGCATCAACTCATCCACGATCAAATCCCCATCGTGAAAGGCACCCCCATTTTCCAGACGCAGGAAGTTGGATGAAATCACACGCGGAACCTGCTTACTAAGACCAGCAAAATCATGTTCCACCTGCACCAAGTATTCATCAAAACGGTTGGAATTCATGTATTCCTGAGGCACTTTTTCAATATTCACCAAGACAGTATCGATAAAAGGTCGGCCAAGGTGACGATGCAAGACCTCTACGTGATCACTATCTGTAAAGTGTTCCGTCTCCCCACGTTGGGTCATGATATTGCAGACATAGGCGATTTCTGCCTTGGTTTCCAAAAGTGCCTGCCCGATTTCCTTAATCACGATATTGGGCAAAATCGAGGTAAAGAGGGAACCAGGTCCGAGGACAATCATGTCACTTTCAAGAATGGTCTGCACTACTCGACGACTGGCCAGAGGCGTATCATCGTTGAGGGTATTGGTCACATAGACATGGTCAATCATGCCTGGATGGTCTGCAATATGACTCTCTCCAGCCACTTCTGTCCTATCCTGAAAGACCGCATGAAGGGTCAAAGGATGGTCACTGGAAGGATAAATCTTCCCAGTTGTATGGAAAAATTTGCTCAGTAACTGCATGGCATTATAGGTCGAACCCTGCATTTCTGACAAGCCAGCAATGATGAGATTACCCAATGGATGACCAGCAAAGGCTCCTGCATCTTCAGAAAAGCGATACTGAAAGACTTTCTCATAAAACTTAGGCATATCCGACATGGCCACAAGGACATTGCGGAGATCTCCTGGCGGTGTCAACTGCTGCATGTTTTTTCGGAGTTCACCTGATGAACCACCATCATCCGCCACCGTTACGATAGCAGCGATTTCCACATCTTTTTCACGCAGACTTTTAAGAATGACGGGGATCCCAGTCCCTCCACCAATCACCGTTATCTTTGGTTTTCTCATGAACGGTTTACCGTTTCCTTTCTTCGGTCTTTGTCGCGATGCCCTTCATTAACAGGCCAATTCTTGGATAAGTCCTGCGCCAAGCGTTTAGCAAAGGCCACACTACGGTGTTGCCCACCCGTACAACCCGTGGCAATGGTCAAAACGGACTTACCTTCCTTTTGGTAACTTGGCAAAATCGGCTCAATCAAGGCCAACAAATGTTGATAGAAGTCTTCTGACTCAGGGTGATTCATGACATAGTCATAAACTGGTTCATCTACACCCGTTTGGTTTCGCAGTTCTGGAAGGTAGTATGGATTTGGCAAGAAACGGACATCAAAAACCAAGTCTGCATCAATCGGGATTCCATATTTAAAGCCAAAAGACATGACTTCGATACGGAAAGACTGGGCTTGTTCTTGGTCTGAAAACTGCTCTGCAAGGGTTTTACGTAGCTCACGTGGAGTGAGTTCAGTCGTATCCACCACATTTTGACTCATATTTTTCAAAGGCGCCAAGAGTTCACGTTCCAGCTTGATTCCATCCAAAATCCGTCCATCTGCAGCTAGAGGGTGACTTCGTCTGGTTTCCTTGTAACGAGCAACCAATTCCTTATCAGCTGCATCCAAAAAGAGAATTTTAAAGTCCAGTTCTTCCTTATTTTCCAACTCATCCAAAACAGCTGAAATCTCTGAGAAGAAAGAACGGCTACGCATATCCACTACCAAGGCCAACTTATGGTCGTCTTCCTTTGTTTCCACCAACTGCAAAAACTTAGGCAAGAGAGCTGGAGGCATATTGTCAATAGTAAAATAGCCTAGATCCTCGAAGGACTGAATGGCCACAGTTTTCCCTGCACCACTCATCCCTGTCACAATCACCAAGTGAAGTTGTTTCTTTGTCATCTTTTTCTCCTTATATCAAAAGAAGTTTGGCAGAACCAAACTTCAACTAGCTTATCCAATCTCTGCGATGACTTCGATTTCGACTTTTACATCACGAGGAAGACGAGCTACCTCCACAGCTGAACGAGCTGGGAATTCCTCTTTAAAGGCTGTTTGGTAAACCTCGTTAAAAGGAACAAAGTCGTTCATATCACTCAAGAAACAAGTTGTTTTGACAACATGGTCAAAGTCTGTTCCTGCTTCTGCCAAAATAGCACCGATGTTTTTCAAGACTTGTTCTGTCTGTTCTTGGATCGTTTCTCCAACGATTTCCCCAGTTTCAGGAGATAGAGGAACTTGACCACTAGCAAACAAAAGGTTGCCAACGATTTTTCCTTGAACATATGGTCCGATAGCCTTTGGAGCTTTGTCTGTATGAATTGTTTTTGCCATTTCTTTACCTCATAATTTTTCTAAAATTGCATCCCAAGCTTGATCCATCCCTGCCTTGCTGACAGATGAAAAGAGAATAAAGTCGTCACTTGGGTCAAAGTTTAATTTCTTCTTAATTGCTGATTCATGCTTGTTCCACTTACCACGAGGAATCTTGTCTGCCTTAGTCGCAACGATGATGACCGGAATCTCATAGTATTTGAGAAATTCATACATCTGTACATCATCTGCTGACGGGTCATGACGAAGGTCCACCAAACTGACCACAGCACGGAGATTTTCCCGAGTTGTTAGGTACTCCTCAATCATGCGCCCCCACTTTTCACGTTCCTTTTTAGAAACGCGGGCATAGCCATAACCAGGCACATCCACAAAGCGCATCTTGTCATCAATGTTAAAGAAGTTGAGAAGCTGGGTTTTACCAGGTTTCCCTGATGTTCGGGCTAGATTCTTACGGTTCAGCATGGTGTTGATAAAGCTAGACTTGCCAACATTGGAACGCCCTGCTAGGGCAATCTCTGGCAGTTCATCCTGCGGATAGTGGGATTTATTAGCCGCACTGAGTAAGATTTCAGCATTGTGTGTATTAAGTTCCATAGTCACCTCTAGGCTGTTTCTAGGATTGGTTTATCCGTTCCATCGACAGCTTCTTTAGTGATGCGGACCAATTTCACATTTTCCTGACTCGGTACTTCAAACATGACATCTAGCATGGTTTCTTCGATAATCGAGCGAAGACCACGCGCACCAGTTTTGCGTTCGATAGCCTTATTGGCGATTTCTTGAAGGGCTTCGTCGTCAAATTCCAACTCGACATCATCATAAGAAAGCAAGGTTTGGTATTGTTTGACCAAAGCATTTCTTGGCTCTTTCAAGATGCGAACCAAATCATCTACTGTCAACTGCTCAAGAGCAGCAAAGACAGGCAAGCGTCCAATCAGCTCAGGGATAATACCGAATTTTTGAATATCTTCTGCGATGATTTCTTGCATGTATGAGCTGTTTTCATCAATCGCTTTATTGTTTTGACCAAATCCGATGACTTTTTCTCCAAGACGTTGTTTGACGATTTCTTCAATGCCATCAAAGGCACCACCCACGATGAAGAGGATATTTTTGGTATCCACTTGAATCATCTCTTGTTGCGGATGTTTACGTCCACCTTGAGGCGGCACGCTAGCAACGGTTCCCTCGATAATCTTGAGAAGGGCTTGTTGCACGCCTTCACCAGAAACATCACGTGTGATAGAAACGTTCTCACTCTTCTTAGCAATCTTGTCAATTTCATCCACATAGATAATGCCACGCTCTGCACGTTCAATGTTAAAGTCAGCAGCCTGCAAGAGCTTGAGGAGAATATTTTCCACGTCCTCACCCACATAACCAGCCTCAGTAAGAGCTGTCGCATCCGCAATCGCAAAAGGCACATTCAAACTCTTAGCCAAGGTCTGAGCAAGGAAAGTTTTCCCTGAACCAGTTGGTCCAATCATCAAGATGTTTGACTTCTGCAAATCCACATCTTCTGACTCTTCACGCGTATCGTGGAAATTAATACGTTTGTAGTGGTTGTAAACAGCTACTGCCAAGGCACGTTTAGCACGATCTTGACCGATTACATAGTGGTTCAAGATATGGAGGAGTTCGATTGGTTTTGGAACCTCAGACAAGTCTGCTAAAACTTCCTCAGCCAACTCCTCCCGAATGATTTCCTGAGCCAACTCCACACATTCATTACAAATAAAGGCGTTGTTCCCAGCGATTATTTTTTGTACTTCTTCTTGGCTTTTGCCACAAAATGAGCAATAAACCATCATATCATTATTCCTATTTGTAGGCATGATTTCCTTCCGTTCTATTCTATACTTTCATTCTATCTAAAATAAGGTCATGTAAAAAGCATGGATACTATTGACCAAATTGGTAAAGGCATTTAACCAGAGCAGGACAGAAAGTCCATAGCGCTTTTTACGAAAAGCCTGTGCTCCTGCAAGCAAGCAGACCAAACACAGCATGGCTGTGAAAAAACCAAATATACTACGTTCCATTAGACTTCCTTTCTCTTGCGGTATTGGATGGTAAAATCATAAGGATTTTTCTCATCTTTGGTATAGGATTTGCTTGAAACTGTCTCAAAAAGAGACAAGTCAAACTCCTCAGGAAAATAGGTATCCCCCTCCACCCGAGCATGAATGTGAGTGACAATCACTTCATCCAAATAGGACTCAAAAGCCTGAAAAATCTGCTTCCCACCGAGAATGTAGAGATTCTTTTCTTGAGCCTGATACCAGTCCAAGACAGACTGGACATCGTGAAAAGTAGCAACCCCGTCTATCTTTTCTTCAGAATTACGCGTCAAAATCAAGGTCTCCCGTTTTGGAAGCAAGCGACGCCCCATCCCATCAAAGGTCACGCGCCCCATCAAGATAGCATGATTCAGAGTTGTTTCCTTGAAATGTTGCAGTTCTGCTGGCAAATGCCAAGGCAGACGATTGTCCTTACCAATCACACCCTCTTCATCCTGGGCCCAAATAGCTACGATTTTCTTAGTCATGCTTCCATCCTTTTCACTGATAGTACTATTTTATCAAAAAACTCAAAAAAAGACTGGTTTGGAATGCGTTCAGTTTGATAGAAAAGAAGCAGGCTAGCTTTAGCCTGCTTCTCCGGTCCCTAGGACATGCGTTTTTTTGCTTCTGATTCAATTTTTTTAACTACTTCTTGAATGTTCAAGCCAGTTGTATCAAGGTAGACAGCGTCCTCTGCTTGTTTGAGAGGTGAAGTCTCACGATGACTATCCTTGTAGTCACGCGCAGCAATTTCCTCTTTTAGGGTTTCAAGGTCTGTTTCAATTCCCTTGGCAATATTTTCCTTGTAACGACGCTCTGCTCTTTCATCAACAGAAGCTACTAGAAAAATTTTCAGTTCTGCTTGTGGCAATACAACAGTTCCAATATCGCGACCGTCCATGACAATCCCACCTTGCTGGGCAATCTCTTGTTGGAGAGAAACTAGTTTCTCACGAACTTCAGGAATTGCCGCAATAGCAGAAACATGATTGGTCACTTCATTTTCACGAATAGGATGAGTAATGTCCACATCTCCTACAAAGACAAGTTGTTCTCCAGTTTCTGAGCGCCCAAAGCTGATTGGATGCTGGTCCAATAAGGCTAAAAGTTCCTCAATCTCTTCCACTCCTAACTGGTGTTTCAGAGCCATATAGGTCGCTGCACGATACATAGCACCTGTATCTAGATAGGTGTAACCAAAATCCTTAGCAATAATCTTTGCGACCGTACTCTTACCACTTGAAGCTGGACCGTCAATAGCAATTTGAATTGTTTTCATATCAACTCCTATTTGATTTTGATAACATCACCTGGATTAGCAAACCAAGATCCTGTAGCCATATGCCCAGGATTCAAGGCCTCTAGCTGAGCAATCGAGATTCCTGCACGAGCGGCAATGGTTGCTTCTCCTTCTCCAGCCTGAACTGTAATTGTCCCTTCACTATCAGTATGCTCTTCAGAATGACTTTCACTAGAAGAACTCTCTGTAGAAGTTGCTTCTTCAGTCTTGCTAGATGAAGATGCGGATTCTTCTATTACAGAGGTTGAAACAGGGGCAGATGAATCATAAAAATCTTTCAAGGCTGCTGTACGATTACTCCCTCCACTTGAAAGATAAATCAATACTATTATCATTACTACAACAATCACGAAAAAGAGACTAGCTAGAATCGTCAAGACACGATTTGCAACAATACCTGTACCTTTTTGATTACGTTGACGTCGTTCCGTTCTCGTCTGTTCTTCTTGATTCTCATAAATATCTTCTTGCCACGGTTCTTTTGCCATACCTTACTCCTTGTTTTTTTTTACTTTTCTTATTACAATATAAATATGAAAATCACACTTATACCTGAACGCTGCATTGCCTGTGGGCTTTGCCAAACTTATTCTGAATTATTTGATTACCACGATAATGGAATCGTGCGTTTTTACGATGACCCTGACCAACTAGAAAAAGAAATCTCTCCTAGTCAGGACGTCGTAGAAGCTGTTAGAAACTGTCCGACACGTGCCTTGATTAAAGATTAACTCTAATACCGACAAGAACGTTCCACTCCTTCTAGTTTAGCATATTTCCATGCAAAATTATAGTCTTTTCTCTTTATTTTTTTCTGTAAAATCAGGAAGGTCACTTTTTTCTTTGACGAGATAAAGTGGTCTTTTTTTGGTCTCTAGATAAATCTTACTGATATACTTGCCGAGAATCCCAATGGTCAAGAGTTGAATCCCACCAAGGAAGAGAATAACAGCCATCAGAGAGGTCCAACCTGATGTCGGATTGCCCAAAATGAGGGTCCGCACCACAACAAAAAAGGTCATAAGCAGAGAAATAAAACAAGATAGGAGACCTGCCACAAAGGCTATAATCAAGGGAAAATCTGAAAAGTTAACAATCCCTTCAATAGAGTAGAAAAAGAGTTGCCTAAAACTCCAACTGGTCTTGCCAGCCTGCCTTTCGACATTTGGATAGTCCAGATAGTGGATTTTAAAGCCGACCCAGGCAAAGAGTCCCTTAGAAAAACGATTAGACTCGGTCAAAGCTAAAATAGCATCGACTACAGACCTTCTCATCATGCGAAAATCACGGACACCTGATGGCAAGGCTACTGGACTAATTTTTTGCATAAGGCGGTAAAAGAGATTAGCGCAGAGACTACGTAAAACTGGTTCTCCCTCCCGACTGGTTCTGCGTGTTCCAACACAGTCCAAGTCTGCATTCTGGTCTAGTAAATTTTTCATCTCAAGCAACATACTCGGAGGATCTTGGAGGTCTACATCCATCACTACCACCAAATCTCCTGTTGCATATTGCAAGCCTGCATAGAGGGCTGCTTCTTTGCCAAAATTTCGCGAGAAAGAAATATAATGAACTGCCGGATTTTGCTTCCGATAGGCCTTTAAACGTTCCAAGGTCCCATCACTTGATCCATCATCGACAAAGACATACTCGATTTCTGTTTCCAAATCTGGAAGTAAAGCTTCCAAAGCCTGATAAAAAAGAGGAAGTACTTCCTCTTCATTTAAACAGGGGACAATGATTGACATCACCATCTTAGTCTTCAAATCCATTTGGATGCTTGCTTTGCCAACGCCATGCGTCTTCACACATTTGGGTGATGTCTAATTCTGCTTCCCAACCGAGTTCTGCTTTGGCTTTTGCAGGATCTGAATAGCAGGCTGCGATATCACCTGGGCGACGGTCTACAATGCGGTAAGGAATTGGACGTCCCACTGCTTTTTCCATGTTTTGAATAATTTCAAGAACAGAATAACCTTTACCTGTTCCAAGGTTATAAACGTTTAGACCTGAACCTTTTTGAATTTTTTGTAGAGCTGCAACGTGACCTTTAGCCAAATCGACAACGTGGATATAATCACGAACACCAGTTCCATCTTCCGTATCGTAATCGTCTCCAAACACTTGCACTTGCTCTAATTTCCCAACTGCTACTTGAGTCACATATGGCAAGAGGTTGTTTGGAATACCGTTTGGATTTTCTCCTAGGTCTCCACTTTCATGAGCTCCGATTGGGTTGAAATAACGAAGCAAGACCACATTCCATTCTGAGTCTGCCTTGTAGATATCGGTCAAAATTTCCTCTAGCATAAGTTTGGTACGACCGTATGGATTGGTCACTGAAAGTGGGAAATCTTCCAAGATTGGCACTGTATGAGGATCGCCATAAACTGTCGCAGAAGAACTGAAAATAATGTTTTTACAGTTGTTTTCTTCCATGACCTTCAAAAGACTAACAGTTCCAGCGATATTGTTGTCATAGTAGGCAAGAGGGATACGGGTTGATTCGCCAACAGCCTTCAAACCAGCAAAGTGAATGACCCCTGTTGGTTCTTCTTGTTTGAAAATGTCACGAAGAGTATCTGTATCACGGATATCTGCCTCATAGAAAGGCACTTCAACTCCTGTAATTCTCTCAACAACTTCTAAACTTTTTCTGTTACTATTAACAAGGTTATCCACCACAACAACTTGATGACCTGCTTGGATTAACTCAATAACAGTGTGGGTTCCGATAAAACCTGCTCCACCCGTTACCAAAATCTTTTCTTGCATCTTTTTTCCTCGATTCTCAGATTATTTTTTCTTATTTTACCATTTTTGATAGGGAATGTCATTTGCCATCCTAGAAGCTAAGCTAAAATTTCAGTAAAATATTTATTCACTTTTTAGTCGTTTGACATAGTTTTCAATTGGGTAGTTTAGAGGGTCCAAGGTCAACTCCTTGTCTTGGATCAGTTGAGCTAGATGGTAACCAATGATAGGACCAGTTGTGAGGCCTGATGACCCTAGTCCACTGGCTGCATAGACACCTGCTAAGCCAGGTACTTGCCCAAAGAAAGGAGAGAAATCACTGGTGTAGGCACGGATTCCCACACGCTCAGTTTTTGAAGTCGCTACTGCCAAGACTGGATAGTGAGGCAAGGCTGCCTCCTCCATTTGCTGGAGCAAGATTTTATCTACCGTCAAATCAAATCCCATGTCATTTTCATGGGTAGCGCCTAGGGATAATTTCCCACCTGCAAAAGGAATCAAATCCCACTCCCCTTCTGGCATAACAACAGGGTAAGCTTCCATGTCTTGGCCAAGCTGATAATCTCGGAGTTGCCCCTTTTGGGGACGAACATCTACTTCATAACCTAAAGGCTCTAACAGGTGTCCCAACCAAGCTCCCGTCGCCAAAATAACCTGATCAAACACCTCTTCGTCAATCTGGTAACCTGATGCTAAAGGTGTCAGAGTTACTTTTTCTTTGACTAGCTTGACCTGACTGGCTTCCAGCAAACGAGTCACTAAAAGTTGACCATCTACTCTTGCTCCACCAGAAGCATAGAGCAGTTGGTCAAATCCCTGCAAACCAGGGAATAATTCATTTGCTGAGGCTTGATCAAGAATGCCTAACTGCCCTATCAAGGGAGATTCTTCTCTGCGCTGAAGGGCCAGTTGATAGAGTTCTTCCAACTTAGTTTCATCCTTTTTCAGGAGAAAAACTCCTGAACGCTGGTAAAAGTCGATTTCTTGCCCTGACTTTTCTAAATCAGCTAATAAATCCACATAAAAGTCAGCACCCAAGCGTGCCATCTTGTACCAGGCCCTATTGCGGCGTTTTGAAAACCAAGGACTGATAATGCCCGCCGCTGCCTTGGTAGCCTGCCCCTGTCCATGGTCAAAAACGCTCACCTTTAGGTCACTTTCTTTCGAGAGGTAGTAGGCAGCTGTTGCCCCCACAATCCCTGCTCCGATAATGGCTACTTTTTTCATTGTTTTCACTTTCTAACTAGATATGGTGGAAAGGATTGGTCGATGCCTGACTAGGTAAGATATCAATAGACCAGCCCTTCTCTGCCTTCCATTGAGTAAGGAGTGCTGCGATTTTTTCCACAAAAAGCACTTCGATATAGTGTCCTGGATCCAGTGCCAGCAAGCCATCAGACAGCATATCTTGGGCAGTGTGATAGTAGATATCGCCAGTAATATAGACATCTGCTCCCTTATCTAAGGCATCCTTATAGAATGACTGCCCGCTACCACCACAGATAGCCACTCTTGAAATTGGGTTCTGCAAATCACTCTCTTGATAATGCACCATTCGAAGACCATCTAGGCCAAAGACTTGCTTAACATGTTGAGCCAATTCTCCAAAGGTCTGAGGCTGAATATTCCCAATCCGTCCAATCCCACGTTCTGGAGCTGTTTCCTGCAGATAAGTCGTCTCCTTGATTCCTAGCATCTGACAGAACCAGTCATTGAGGCCATTTTCAACGATGTCAATATTGGTATGGCTGACATAAACTGCGATGTCATGCTTGATGAGATCAATGTAAATCTGATTTTGTGGACGGCTAGCTACCAAATCCTTGATCGGCCGGAAAATCGGCGCGTGCTTGACGATAATCAAATTCACACCCTTTTCAATAGCTTCAGCCACCGTTTCTTCACGAATATCCAGAGCTACCATGACCCTTTGGATATCCTTGTCTAAAGTGCCAATTTGCAAACCACGACTGTCTCCCTCCATGGAAAATTCCTGAGGGCAAAAGGCTTCATACGCATTAATCACTTCACTTGCTAACATGGAGAACCTCCTTGATGGCTTGAATTTTATCTACTAGAACTTGACGTTCTTCCAGATTTTTTTCTGGGATTTGTCCGAGGGCAAACTCTAGTTTAACAGCTTCTTTTTGCCATTTTTGGACAAAGACTGGACTGACCTCTTTGGACAAGAAAGGTCCAAAGCGAACATCACTGGCTGATAGCTTCATTTGTCCTGCTTCCACCACCAAAATCTCGTAAAACTTGCCAGCTTCTTCTAAGATACTTTCAGCTACAATCTGAAATCCGTTCTCTTGTAACCAGATACGCAAATCGTCTTCACGATTATTGGGCTGGAGAATCAAACGCTCTACATTAGCTAACTTGTCCAAGCCTTCTTCTAAAATCCTAGCAATCAAACGACCACCCATACCAGCAATGGTAATGACAGACACTTGATCTGCCTCTTCAAAGGCTGCTAGGCCATTGGCTAAACGGACTTGGATTTTCTCCTTTAAGCTATGAGCCTCAACATTTTTAACCGCAGACTGGTAGGGACCTTCCACCACCTCACCTGCAATGGCGCTTTTGATTTTACCTCTCTCGACCAACTCGATAGGCAGATAAGCATGGTCACTTCCCACATCTAGTAAAATGGCTCCCTGTGGCACAAAGGAAGCCACTAATTCTAATCTCTTTGAAATCATTTTCTCTCACTTTCCAAAACTCTATTACCTCTTATTATACCACATTTCAGCTGGCAATCTTGTACCTAAAAAGACCGCAATCCACAGATTGCAGTCTTTCTTTATTTTCTGGCTTGATAGCGACTAGTCAGGATGAAAATCACGGTAAAGACCAACATCATGACACCATAAACAGGTAATGTTTGTCCTGTCAAAGTCGAAATTTCAAGCAGTTTTTGAATTCTTGGGAAGAGAGCTGTAGCTAGGAAGCCTCCTACTGACCAGACAATCAAGAGGACACGCCAAAGGGTAAATGGCATGCAGGCTCTAAATACGGATAAGAAACCGATAGACCCAAGTAGATAATAGAGGAGGGTTGAGATTTCTAACTCAGACCAACCTTGACTTGCTCCAAAGATTTTCACAAAGAGTACGCTGAAGACGACCATGAGAGCGCTTGGTAGGGCACGAAGCATAGATTTTCTGAGGAAGTTTGGCTCAACAGGTTTGATATTTCGCTCAAAAGTCAAAACGAATGGTGGGAAACCTTCCACGAACTGGTCAATCATGGTAATCTGGATTGGAATGAAGGGGAAAATCAAGATCCACTCCGACCGCCCTAGGAGAGCACTGGCGATACAGATGATTGCTAACAGAAAGGAATAGATGGTCTTAATCAAGAAAATCGGTGCGATATGGGCAATGTTATTGACCACACGACGACCTTCAAAGAGAATCTCAGGAACATCATTAAAGTCAGAGTTCAAGAGAACCAGATTGGCAATCTGACGAGTCGCAGGATCTCCCTCAGCCATCACGATAGAACAATCCGCCTCACGAAGGGCCAAGATATCATTAACCCCGTCCCCTGTCATAGCTGTTGTATGACCCGCTTTTTTCAGCGTTTGGATGATGAGTTTCTTTTGATGGGGGGAAACACGTCCGAAAATAGCTGTCTCCTCAGCCATAGCAACCAATTCCTCATCCGTGATTTTTGAGCAATCGACATAGCTGTCATATTCCGCAAAACCAGCCTTCTGGGCAATGCTGGACACCGTAACTGGATTGTCACCAGAGATAATCTTGAGGCCCACTTCCTGAGAACGGAGATAGTCCAGCGTCTCTGCTGCTCCCTCTCGAATCGGGTCCAAGATTTCCAGCAAGGCTAGAGCCTGAATATCCGATGGTTTTTGTGGTTTATGATGGTCTAATTTCTCCTGACTGAGAGCTAAAACCAAGACACGTGACCCTCTCTCCAAGGCCTCTCTGGCTTCTGGGACCTCAGAATCCAGCAACATCTCAGGCGCCCCTAAGAAAACTGTTCCCAAACCTTCTAACTCCATGGCTCCCCACTTGCGGTCGCTAGAGAAGGGAAGATTCGAAAGCATAGGGTAGGCTACTTGACCTTGGAATCGCTGGCGAATAGCTTGAGCTGTTGGATTCTTATCCTCACTATGGGCCATATAGCTTGTCAGGATGCTGGCAATAGCCTCTTCACCGTAAGTTTCCGTCAGTGGAAGAACAGCCTCCACCTGCATCTTTCCTTGGGTGATGGTACCCGTCTTATCCAAACAGAGCATATCCACGCGCGCCAAGGTCTCAACAGAGTACATCTCCTGCACCAAAACCTTTTTCAAGCCCAACTTAATCACCGCAGTCAAGAGCGACGTAATGGTCAAAAGGGCGATTCCCTTGGGCAACATTCCCAAAAGGGCCGTCGACGAATTTACAACGGATGACTTAAGAGGCAGGCCTTTTAAGATCAAGGCTTCCAGCAAGAGAGCCAGACCAAAAGGAATGATAATCTTTCCAGTAAAACCTGCTAACTTGTCCAGCGATTTCATGATACGAGAGTTGATTGGTTTAACGGTCTTGGCCTCCAGCATGAGTTTGGCAGCATAGTTGTCTGCACCGACATGGTGAACTTGAGCTAAAACTGACCCACTAGCCAAGAAACTTCCAGACAAAAGCAAGGCATCCACTTCCTTTTGCACCAAATCACTTTCCCCCGTTAACATGGCTTCATTGACTTCCGCAAAGCCTTCCAAAACCAAGGCATCACTAGGAATCTGCTCTCCAGCAGACAGACGAATCACATCTCCTAACACCAATTCTTCAGGATTCAGAGGCACTTCTTGACCATCACGAATGGTTTTGACCTTTTCCTTTGTCATGAGATTGAGTTTGTCCACCATGTGTTTGGCTCGTAGCTCGGTCACAATCCCAGAAAAAGCGTTAAAACAGATAACAGCAAAGAAGACCAGATTGCTCCAAGCCTGCACAAAGGCAAGGGCCAAAGCAATGGCAAAGTTCAAAGCGTTAAAAAGGGTAAAGACATTTCGTTTAACGATTTGCCAAGTGCTAGTACTGGCCGATGCAGTAAAATCATTGACCAAGCCCTCAGCCTGTCTTTCCGTAACTTCTCTTTGGGTTAATCCCATAATCTTATTTTTATCCATAAATTCTATCATATCATTTTTTCTAAAAGAATTCTAATCTCATCCCAAATATGGACCTGGTCAAGGGAAAAGTTTGCCAGCCCTCCTTTGATAAGGTATAATAATAACAAGAAAATAATCGAAGGAGATCGCATGTTTTATACTTATTTACGTGGATTGGTTGTCTTGCTCCTATGGTCCATCAATGGCAATGCCCACTATCATAATACTGATAAAATTCCTAATCAAGATGAAAATTATATTTTGGTTGCGCCTCACCGTACCTGGTGGGATCCTGTTTACATGGCCTTTGCGACCAAGCCAAAACAATTTATCTTTATGGCCAAAAAAGAGCTCTTTACCAACCGTATCTTTGGCTGGTGGATTCGTATGTGTGGCGCCTTTCCTATCGATCGGGAAAATCCTAGCGCCTCAGCCATCAAATACCCTATCAATGTTCTCAAAAAAAGCGACCGCTCTCTCATCATGTTTCCAAGTGGAAGCCGTCACTCAAACGATGTCAAGGGTGGCGTAGCTCTGATTGCCAAAATGGCCAAGGTCCGTATCATGCCTGTTACCTATACAGGTCCTATGACCTTGAAAGGCTTGGTTAGCCGTGAGCGTGTCGATATGAATTTTGGAAATCCAATCGATATCTCAGATATCAAGAAAATGAATGATGAAGGCATTGAAACAGTCGCCAATCGCATCCAAGCAGAATTTCAACGTCTGGACCAAGAAACGAAACAATGGCACAATGATAAAAAACCAAACCCACTCTGGTGGCTTATCCGTATCCCTGCCCTCATCCTTGCCATTATCCTCGCTATCCTAACCATCATCTTTAGCTTTATCGCGAGCTTCATCTGGAATCCAGATAAAAAGAGAGAGGCTCTTGGTTAAAAAATACAACAATCCCTTGGCAAAAGCCAAGGGATAAATCTTTTATTCGATTTTCCATTTTTGGGCCAACCAGCTGGAAAAAATTAGAAATCGCTCAGCTACTTGTTCATGGTGTCCATAAGGATCAAAGACAAACTGACCGTTCGGATAGCGTTTCTGAAGACTGGTATGGATCTGCTCAGCATAGACTGGTGCTTGAGCCAAGCGACTGCTATGATTGACTCCTTCTGTTTGACCGTTCTGTAAATACAGAAAACAGTCTAAATTTTTCACATTTTCTTCCTTGCAGTAAGTCACAAAATCAGGATACCAAAAGGAACCGCAGAGGGAGAAGACACAGGAAACCTTGTCAAAGCTGAAAAGACTGTAGACTGCCGCCAAACCACCTAGTGAGTAACCTCCGTAGGCAAGGCGATTTTTATCCAAGCGATAAAGCGACTGCAACATGTCTAAAAGACCTCCAAATAAATGATCATGATAGACCTTGGCCTGACCTCCAAAATCTGGAGCTCCATCTCTCAGAGCAGCTGCCTTCCAAGGAGTGTAGTCATCTAGGCGATTTTTAGAGGTCAATCCCACTAAAATCACAGATTCGGAAAGGGACGATAGGAAATCCAAGTTCCCATCATTCAATAAAATAGCCGGATAGATTTGATTGGGGTCGTAGTTAGAAGGAAGGCTGATTTTGACTTGAATTCCTTCCCAATCAAACTCATTATTTATTGATAAAGTCATTGATTTTCTCAAGGGAATCAATCACTGCTGGACCATAGTCCATCAATTCATCGTAAGAGATGGTCATGATTTTTTGATTCTTAATAGCAGGAACGCTTTCCAAAACAGCATTTGCCTTCATCAACTCTACTGCTTTTTCATCCAATTTTTTATTGCGATCGCTGGTTACATAGATAATCAATTCAGGATCCATTGACACGAGATTTTCCAAAGTCAAGCCTGATGTCCCCGTAGTAACGTTTGTATAACCAAGTTGGTTCAGCAAACTTTCTTGCAAAGCAGACTTGTAGGCACCGAAGGTTTCATCATTATAAGCAACCATAATCAAAGCCTTTTTCTTTTCACCTTGGCTTGCTGGGTTTGCTTTCTTAACAGCGTCAATTTTAGTTTGTAATTGGGCTGCGTATTCATTAGCCTTGTTCTGAACATTAAAAATCATTCCAAGATTTTTGACATCTTCTACGATATTCCCCAAATCTTGCTGAATCGTTGAGAGAGAAGCTTTTTGTGTATAAACTGGGATTTTATTTTCATTCCAAGTGCTAACTGTCCCCAAGGATTTTTCAGAAAACATCATGTTTCGACCCATCACAGCGTCTGGCTCATAAGAAAGGACTGTCTCTTGTGAGACTGTTTTTTTATCTCCAATTTGAGGAATAGCTGCAATAGCATCCTTGTATTTGTCCGTCACAGCATTGTCTGGATTGAGCATGCCAACAATTTTATCCTTCAAGCCTAACTCCAATAAGATTTCAGTGGTTGAAAGATTGTTGGTGATAACTTTTTCAGGCGCCTTGTCAAAGACTTGTTCAACTTCATTCCCTTTCGCGTCATAGGTTTTGACCGTTAGTGGATAAGTCGTCTCTGTGCTCGCCTTTTGACTTGTTTCTGTACTAGATTGTGTGGTAGCTTTTTCTGTAGTAGTATTGCCACAAGCTGCCATGGTTAGGGTAGCTACTGTTACGAGTAAAATACTGAGTGTTTTTTTCATCTTGTTTTCCTTTTCATTCTTATAAATAGTGAATCATGGCTTGCTGATCCTCGGTCCAAGTCACCTGACTTTGAACTCCGTATACAGTTTGCAATGACTCAGGGGTGATGGTCTCCTTTGGAGTCCCTTGGTAAAGGATTTCCCCCTCTTTCATCAGATAGAGATAATCCGAATAGCGACAAGCAAGTTGAATATCATGTAGGACAGCTAGAACATTGACCTTGAGATTTTTCACAATGGCCAACAAGTCTAGCTGATACCTGATATCCAGGTGATTGGTTGGTTCGTCTAGGAGCAAGAGAGTCGGTTCTTGCGCCAAGGCGCGGGCTAGTAAGACTCGCTGTTTCTCTCCCCCTGACAGAGACGAATAGAGACGTGTTTTCTTCTCAAGCATATCCACCTTGACGAGGGCATCTTGAACGAGTGTAAAATCTCTTTCCCTTTCCTTCTGTAAAAAAGAGAGGTGGGGAGTTCTTCCCAGCAAGACGATTTCCTCAACTGTACAATCAAACTGCAATTGATTAAACTGGGTTACAACTGCCATTTGCTTGGCTGTTTCTTTGAGCGTCCATTGTTCCAGAGGCTTTCCATCTAGGCTTATCAAGCCTTTGTCCGCCTTTTCCTGACGATAGAGGAGTTTAAGTAGACTGGTTTTTCCACTTCCATTTGGCCCTAATATCGTGTGAAATTGATGCCCCTCAACCTTAAGAGAAACTCCTTTGAGGATTTTTTTCTCTCCTAGTCCAAAGTGAACATCCTGACAAATCAAGTCCATATCAGACCCTCACCTCCCTTCGCCTACCTCCAACAATGTAGATAAAGAAGGGAGCACCTACTAAGGCTGTGAAAATACCAATAGGAAGCTCTGCGTTTGGAATGATGATACGAGAGAGTACATCTGCCCAGATGATAAAGAGGGCACCCAGCAAGGTCGCAACAGGAAAAAGTCTCCTGTAATTCGTTCCTACTAACCCTCGTGCTAAGTGAGGAGTAATCAGACCAACAAATCCAATAATCCCACAGGTTGCCACTAAGACTGCTGTCAGCACAGCCACCATGGTCACATAAAGATACCAATAAAAGCGTAAGGGAATCCCCAAAGTTAAAGCAGCCTCATCTCCCATCATCATCGCATTGAAAACACGATACTGAGTAGAGAAAAATAGAAAGGCCATTCCTACTACTATAGTTGGCAGGACTAAGTCTGCCCAGGAACTCCCAGCGAGCGAGCCCATGGTCCAAAACTTAATGGTCATCACACTATCCGCATTAGCGCCAACTGAGATAATAAAGTTTGAAAAAGCCAGAAAGAGAGCATTGACCACCGTTCCTGATAAAATCAGACTAGAAGTCGTCATCCTTCCCTGCATAGAGGCAATGATGAGGACAGCAATTGTTGCCAAAATAGCTCCAAGAAAAGCTCCAAGGCTAATCATCACTTTAAAACCAAGAATGATGCTTAGGGTTGCTCCTAGAGTTGCACCCGCAGATATTCCTAAGACATAAGGCTCTGCGATGGGATTGTTCACTGTAGACTGCATCACGCTACCACACATAGAAAGACCAGCCCCTACTATCAGACCTAACAATACTCGAGGGAATCTCATGTTCCATACAATGGCAAGAGTAGACTTGGAAACCTCTCCTATCTCAAGAGGAAATCCCAACCTGCTCAAAATAATCCGATAGGTATCTCCTAGATCAATCGCAACAGATCCCATTGAAACTGCTAGAAAGAGAGAAATCCCTAAAATACCTAGCAAAACAACTAAAAGTAACACAAATTGCTGGTCTTGTCGGCTTCCAGAAAATTTGGAAAGCATGCAAACCTCCTTTGATAGAATCTTAAAAATTTAGAAAATTCTCATGAAAAGTATACCATATTTTCAACTGTGTAACAAGCTATGGAAAAAATACAATTAAAATCAGAAAAATTATGGTTGATTTTTCCATACAGTGCCAGGAAGCATAAGCAAAGATAATGCTTGAGCATAGCAAGGTAAGATGACAATGTAAAAAGCCCTCTGAAATCAGAGAGCTGATTTGAGCCCGGGCTAAAATCCTAGTGAAACAAAAAATCTACACGGTCAGAAAAGTCTCTATCGTGCCATTTTCATACATGATGTATAGTCCAAGTAGAATGAATACTAAGGGCACAATGATTCGCTCGTATTTTTCAATTGTCTCGAATATTAACGGAATAGAGGATAACACCCGACTAATCTCGCATAAGATAATTATGCCGATTACAAACACAAGCAAAGCCACGAGGGTCTGTGACCAATCTAACGAAGCAAAATAAGGTATATAGATACCTAAATTATCTCCGCCAGACGCAATTGTTAGCAATGTAACTGTCCAAAACAGTTGATTTGCCTTGCTTTGTTCTAATCTTTCAATAATTTCTTCCTCTTCTTCCTCTTCTTCCTCACCTTCTCCAACAATTGCAAAGCGAATCCCTAAATAGATAGGGATTAAACCAAGCAATCCAACCATCCATTCTTCAGGCACGAAATTAACGATATAAGCAGCAACTAAACTCGCCCCTACAAGTAAGCCTGTGCCTAGATATTGCCCCGCATAAATATGCCATTTTTGTTTATTCTGTGATAGCTGTGCAAATAAAATAATTAAAATAATTAAATAATCGATACTGGTGGAAATATAAACACCAATAGCAGATATGATTGTCTGTCCCATAAAAACCTCCTGTATTAGTCAGTAATAAATCAGCAGATTTTAGGAGAGCACAGACACATTAATTTAGCTATCGCTAGTGGGTAATGTCGAACGTAGGAAAGCATTTTACTCCTCCTCAAAATATAGTTACAAAGTAATTTCTAACTGAAATTCGGTGACTACTTCCATGTAAAGTATAACATACTATACTTTACTTCGTAAAGTGTGGGCTCTCCGAGGGGGCTTGCAGACAGCTACGCACCCTTATGGTGTCATTAGCTGATACCATTTGAGGTTTTTGTAGTCTCCAAAATTGTGACCGATAAAACTAGCTAACGCTGAAAACAACTTTGGTTTGGGTTTTTGTAGTCTCCAAAATTGTGACCGATAAAACCAAATGACTTAGCGAAAGCCTTTGGGAACTGTTTTTGTAGTCTCCAAAATTGTGACCGATAAAACAAGCTGACTACAACAAAGCTGTAGCAGACCGTTTTTGTAGTCTCCAAAATTGTGACCGATAAAACTGCCAACTAAGGTTCCGGTTTACTTCACAGGTTTTTGTAGTCTCCAAAATTGTGACCGATAAAACCTCAATAAAAAAGCTCTCTAAAAATCAGAGAGCCAATTTGAGATTGGGATAAAATCCATACAAAAAAGCTACCCAATGGAGTAGCTTCTTTATCAAGATATGCTCAATTGAACACGGCCTAAGCACTTGGAAAAAAAGATAAAATCTCCTAGAAACTGAAGTTTCTTCGTCAATTTTCCTATTTTTGCTTTGTGCTTTTGACGGCCTTTGTATCTTGAATTAGCGACGAAGTCCTAGAGAGTTGATCAACTCACGGTAACGGTTAACGTCGTTTTTACGCAAGTATGCAAGTAAGTTACGACGGCGACCGATTTTCTTCATCAATCCACGGTAAGTAGCGTGGTCTTTTTTGTGTTGTTTGATGTGTTCGTTAAGGTGGTTGATTTCCCAAGTAAGGACAGCAACTTGAACCTCTACTGAACCTGTATCACCTTCGTGACGTGCATATTGTGCGATGATTTCATTTTTTTTCTCTTTTGAGATTGCCATGATGTTTCTCCTTTTTATTTGGCTTCATCCGAGTGACAGGTTGGCATGCCTGTAACCAAGAAGAAGTTATTTGTCTTTACGACAGTTCTTATTCTACCAAGAAGCAGAGACTTTGTCAACAGATTTACTTTTTAAAAACTTGACCTACTCTACTGATTTCAGGGCTTCAAGCATATCCACCTTTCTCAAGTGGTGATTGACAAAGAGACCCAGTAAGGCTAAGATCACAGTCACTGCGACGATTGGAAGAGTATAGACTTCCCAGCTGACTCGTGGATAAAAAAGTATGGTGGCAGGTGAGATCATTTGAATCAAAAATTGATGTAAATAGTGGCCAGCTACCAAACCGAGAACAATCCCCACAAGGGATAGCACCATGGTCTCGCGGTAGATATAGAGGGTCACTTCTTTATTATGGAAACCGAGAACCTTGATGGTCGAAAGTTCACGGATACGTTCTGCCACATTGATATTGGTGAGATTGTAAAGAATGACAATGGCTAGCAAGACGGAAACAAGGATAAGGATTGCCATGGTTTTATTGAGAGAATTGGCTACAGATTCAAAGAGGTGGATAGCTGTTGCATTTTGGACCACCCCAGAAACAGCAGTTTTTTTCATAAAGGCCGCAGCTTCTTTCTCCGTATTGGATGGTGTTGGCTCTTTTAATTTTACTAGGTAGGTATTGTCTTGTGGACTGGTACCGTAGACTTGTTCATAAGTTTTTCGGTTGAGATAAACAAAGTGTCCAACATAGTTTTCAGAAATAGCCGATACCTTGATTTCTTTTCCATCAAGCTCCAGCTTGTCTCCAACCGTAACATTTGCTAGTTGAGCTAGTTTTTGACTTACGACTGCTCCATCTGTGACCTGCACCTCTTGGCCATTTTCCTCTAATGCGATAAAGGGTTTGAAATTTTCTCTGCTTGTGACCATTATAGTGATAGTCTGAAGTCCTGTTTTTCCTTTGAAATCTTTTTCAATGGATTTAGAGTAGATTTTTTGGTAAGCATGGATAGGCTCAAATTGCAAGGCACTTTCTAGGTCTGCTTTTTCTTGCTCCGTTGCACTGCTCTTTTCCGCTACAATCATCTGGTATTGCTGGATTTGTTCAAATTGACGATCGACAACTCCTCCCACAGAAGACTGAATGCCAAGACCTGCAAATAGGAGAGCAACCGAACCCGCAACTCCAAAAATGGTCATCAACATCCGTTGCTTATAACGGAAAATATTTCGCGACGTAACCTTATGAGTGAAGCTCAAACGACTCCAAATAAAGCTCAGGCGTTCCAGCAAAATCTTTGATCCCTTAACGGGAGGTTTAGGAAGTAAGAGTTGGGCTGCTTCATCGTGTAGTTCCCTCCGTGCCACTAGATAAGCTGGCAAGACACTGGACACCCAACTTAAGGCCAGGGCAAGAAGGCTATAAGACCAGTAGAAATACTCCTGACTTTTCCCAACGACCATTCCAGCTGTTATAACATCCGAAATCACGCCTGCAAGGAGATAATGTCCTAGAAGCGTTCCTAAAACGGTTCCCACAGTTCCTGCAAGAAAACCATAGAGGACAAACTTGGCAACAATATCTTTATTCTGGTAACCTAGGGCCTTGAAAATACCAGCATTGGTACGCTCTTCATCCACAAAGCGAGTCATAGTTGTAAAGGTTACCATTGCAGCAACCATAAAAAGCACCACGGGAAAGATATTCCCGACAGAACGAATACTTGCTGAAGCGTTACTGTACATGAGATATCCTTGACCACCTGGCATGGTTTGGCGGTTGTATACATGGTAAGTAGGCTCTGCCAGTTCATCAAGCTCTTTCTGGCGTTGTTCAAGCTTCTCTTTTTCCTTGGCTAGATTACTCTCTGTCTGAGTTATTTTTTCTTTTTCTGTAGCCAATTCTTCCTTATATTTTGTCCATTGCTCCTTGGCTTGACTCTTTTGAGGCTCAGGAAAAGCGGTCACTTGTTCTTGTTGAGTTTTCAATCGACTTTCAGCCTGTTCTAACTGACTCTTGCCTTTTTGAAGGTTACTTTCAGCTGTTTGGAGCTGCTCTTTTCCATCATCCAAGCTCTTTTGCCCATTTGCTTTGATACTTGCCAATCTTTTTTGACCATTATCAGCCAGCAAGTCTTGCAATGCTTCCTGATGTTGATCTCGTTTGCTTCTATAGTCTGATGAAAAAGCATCCAAATTTTTTAAATCATCATAGCGCACACGCGCAATACTGTACACTTCTGTATCAAACTGACTAGCTACAATCACTCCATAACCAGTCAAGCTTCCATTTCCACTACTAGCCCCTCCCAAGTCTTCTTGAGAAAGCATCTCACCCGACTGAACAAATCCAGTAATGGTGAAAGATTGGGATTTTATGACGGTCTTCCCTTCTTCTTTCTTGCTAAAGGTGATAGTCTGCCCAATCTGATAGCGGTCTTTCCAGAAATCTGCCAAGGAAATTTCCCCATCAGCTTCTGGCAATCGCCCTTCTGTCACTTGAAAGGTTGAAATTCCCTCTGGCTTAGAATAAAGTCGAACCGCTTCTTCACTATTTTCAACGGTTAGGTCTGCCATATAGCCAAACTCAACATTTGCTCCTTGAAGGGTCTTTAGTTCGTCTTGATCTTCTTTGTCCAAGCCATAATCAGCTATCACTGCCAGATCCAAGGTATTTGCTTTACGAAGATAATCTTCTGCCGTACGTTCCATGTTGGGGCTAGTCACTTTGAGGCCTACTAAGGCTAGAGACCCTAACATCATCAAGGTTAAGATGGATAAAAAACGCCCCTTGGAAGCAGTCACCGACTGGAGCAAGTCTTTTCGGTATGTTTTTTTCATGCTAATACTCCAATGTATCGATAGCCTGTGGATGCTCATTGATTGTTACTCTCATAACAGTGGCATCACGCATGTGAATCACCCGATCTGCGATAGGAGCTAGCGAGCTATTGTGAGTCACGATGATTACCGTCGCTCCCTTTTGACGAGACATGTCTTGGAGAATCTTCAAGACTTGCTTGCCTGTCTGATAATCCAAGGCTCCAGTTGGTTCATCACAAAGGAGAATTTTAGGATTTTTAGCTACTGCGCGTGCAATGGAGACTCGCTGTTGCTCACCTCCAGAAAGCTGGGCTGGAAAGTTATTGAGCCTATGAGCCAGACCTACGTCTTTGAGCACTTGCTCTGGATCCAAGGCATCTGTCACGATTTCTGAGGCCAACTCCACATTTTCCTTGGCTGTCAGATTGGATACCAGATTGTAAAATTGAAAAACAAAACCGACATCTTCACGACGATAGTTTGTTCGTTGGTGCGAACTATAGTTGGCAATATTGGCACCATCGATCCAAATCTCCCCCTCATCATTGGTATCCATACCTCCTAGGAGATTGAGAACGGTTGATTTTCCAGCACCAGAAGCACCAAGGATAATAACCAGCTCCCCCTTTTCAATTTCAAAATTCACATCACAATTAGCCACAATCTCCGTATCCCCAACCTGATAACGCTTGTAACAGTGTTTCATCTCAATATAAGCCATCGTCCTTCTCTCTTTCTTACAATTAAGTCACTCTTTACTATCATTATAACGCTTTTTCGAAGAGTTGGATACTAGAATAAAAAGAAAAACCTAGGTATTCCTAGGCTTTCTTTTTACAAATTATTTTCCAAGGTAGTATTCAGAAACGACGTTCAATTTTTCGTCGAATTCGAATACCAATGGTGGGAAGTTAGGGATTTCCACGTCCATGATTTCGTCATCTGACAAACCTTTGATGTGTTTTACAAGGGCACGGATTGAGTTACCGTGAGCTCCTACGAATACGTTTTTACCATCTTTAAGAGCTGGAGCGATTTTATCTTCCCAGAAAGGAAGGGCACGTTCCAAAGTCACTTTCAAGTTTTCAGCATCTGGGATAACTGAGTCGTCAAGTGAAGCGTAACGACGGTCTGTGTGAGCTGAGTGCTCATCATCACGGTCCATATTTGGAGGCAATACATCGTATGAACGACGCCAGATGTGAACTTGCTCATCACCAAATTGTTCAGCAGCTTCAGCTTTGTTTTTACCAGTCAAACCACCGTAGTGACGTTCGTTCAAGCGCCATGATTTTTCAACTGGAACCCACAATTGGTCAGAAGCTTCAAGAGCCAAGTTTGTTGTTTTGATAGCACGTTTCAATACTGAAGTGTAAGCTTGGTCAAATTCGATACCAGCTTCTTTGATCAATTTACCAGCGTCAATCGCTTGTTGTGTACCTTTTTCAGACAAATCAACATCAGCCCAACCAGTGAAAAGGTTAGCTTTGTTCCATTCAGACTCACCGTGGCGAGCAAAAACCAATTTTACCATTAGATGGATTCTCCTTTAAATTTTCCGAGGTTTCCCCTCGTTTATCTATTCTATTTTACACAATTTTTCACAAAAAAGCTAGTCAAAACCAAAAAGGAAAGGACTGTTTGGCAATCCTTTTCCTTATTTTTTATCCTTCAACTTTGAATTTTTGGAGACTTTCTAAAAATAAAATAGAAGCAATGATAATAATAATTCCTCCAAACCATCCTAATAATGGAATCAATGCAATCGATGAACCAATAATCAACAAAAGTGATGGTAGAAAGGAAATGCGATTATCATTTTTGTAATAAATAAGAGTAATAATCCCTAGGATTAAAATTATAATTTTAAACAAACTAAAAATAATAAATATAGTCCCCAAAATAATAATCGCAACTTCTTCACTAAAAACGATAAAAATAATTCCCAATATTACACTATACGCATCATTATCATTAGCTAATTTTCCAATCAAAACTAAAATGAATGGGAAACTAATTAAAAGCATTCCTGTAATCAAACCAATAATCCCATCAATCTGAGCAAGTTTTTCATTTTTCATCAATATCCCCTTCTCACATAGTTACTTTAAATTATACCATTATTAGATTTAACACTTTCTTTCTAAGAAAATAGTTTTAAAAAAATACAGGAAATTTCCTGTATTTTAAATAGATTATTTCTCTTCAAATCCTTCTGCGACTGCGTCCGCAAAATTTTCTTCTACGATGCTTGCACAGTGGTCACAGATAACTGCGTGGTAGCTGCGTTCTGCTGTTGTTGGGTCGATACGACGGCAACGGTCACATACTTGGCCTGCAGCACGTTCAACTGTAAAGGCTACATCTTCGAAGCTAACGGCAGATTCTGGAGCTGGTCCTTCTGCGATGGTCAAGTCTGACACGATTAAAAGTTGAGCTACATTGCTGTTTACTGCTTCGAGTAGAGTTTTCACCACTTCATTTGGATAAACTGTCAAGTGAGCTTCAAGTGATTTACCGATTACTTTTGCATTACGAGCTTCTTCCAAGGCTTTTTGAGCTTGTCCACGGAAGTCCATGAAGGCTGCCCATGTATCCAAGATTTCTTCTTGGTTAGCAAAAGTTTCCGCTTCTGGCAATTCTGACAATTGAACAAAGTCCTCAGCTTCAAACTCAAGATATGACCAGATTTCTTCCGCAGTGTGAGGAAGGATTGGTGTCAAGAGTTTGGTGATTTTCACAAGAATGTCATAGAAGACTGTTTGCATTTGACGGCGTTCCAATGATTTGGCACCTTCGATATAAACAACATCTTTGGCAAAATCAAGGTAGAAGGCTGACAAGTCAACGTTGATAAAGTTCACCAAGGCCTTGTAGATTGTCAAGAATTCAAAGTTTGCGTAAGCATCACGAATGGTCTTAACAAGCTGGTTAAAGCGAATCGTCATGTACTTATCAACTGAACGAAGCTCATCGTAAGCTACTGCATCCTCAGCTGGGTTAAAGTCAGATGTATTAGCAATCAAGAAACGAAGAGTGTTACGGATTTTACGGTAAGATTCCGATACTTGGCTAAGGATATCCATTGAGATACGAACGTCATTGCTAGTATCTACACTTGTTACCCAAAGACGAAGAATTTCAGCGCCAAATTGTTTCTCAACATCGCTAGGCAAAATAGTATTTCCAAGAGATTTGGACATCTTTTCATCCTTACCATCAAGCGTAAAACCTTGAGACAAGATTTGTTTGTAAGGTGCTACGCCATGGTTGGCAACAGATGTAATGAGTGATGAGTTAAACCAACCACGGTATTGGTCAGAACCTTCTAAGTAAAGGTCTGCTGGGTAAGTCAATTCTGGACGGTTTACAACAACCCCATTCCATGATGAACCTGAGTCAAACCAAACGTCCATGATGTCTGTTTCTTTCTTGAATTCGCCATTTGGTGAACCCGGATGTGTAAATCCTTCTGGCAAGAGGTCTTTGGCATCACGTTCCCACCAGATGATAGAACCGTGTTCCTCAAAGAGTTGAGCCACGTGCTCGATCGTTTCAGCTGTCATGATTGCTGTACCATCTTCAGCATAGAAGATTGGAAGTGGAACACCCCAAGCACGTTGACGAGAGATAACCCAGTCCCCACGATCACGGATCATGTTGTAAAGGCGCACTTTACCCCATTCTGAATGGAATTTCACTTTTTCAATTTCGTCCAAGATTTCTTGGCGGAATTTTGAAACTGAGGCAAACCATTGTGGAACAGCACGCCAGATGATTGGTTTCTTGGTACGCCAGTCAAATGGATATGAGTGAGAGATTTCTTCTTGGGCAAGGAGAAGATTACCAAGTTTCTCGATAACAGTTGGTACCACCTTGTCGTAGAATTGACCTTCGAACTCAGGACCAGCATTTGCCATCATGATCCCGCGTTCATTGACGGTTACAGCAACTTCAAGGCCGTTAGCAACACCGACATTGTAGTCATCCTCACCAAAACCTGGAGCTGTATGGACGATACCTGTACCAGAGTCAGTCGTAACGTGGTCACCAAGGATTACCAACTCATCTACAGCCGTATCCCATGGGTGGACTGTCACAATGTGATTCAATTCTTGACCACGGTAAGTTGCCAACACTTGAACATCAGCCCAGCCAAATTTCTCAGACAAGCTAGCCAACAATTCTGCAGCAACCACAAACTTACGAGCTTCACCAGCAGGTTGAACCAAGACGTAATCAATATCCGCTCCAACAGTCAAACCACGAGAAGCTGTGATAGTAAATGGAGTAGTTGTCCAAACTACGATATAAGTATCTGTATCTAGAACACCTTTGCCATCTTTTACCTTATTGGCATAGTAAAGAGAAGTTGAAACCAAATCATGGTATTCAATCTCTGCTTCAGCAAGGGCAGACTCAGATGACCATGACCAGTAAACTGGCTTGGCACCACGGTAGATATAACCTTTATTAGCCATCTCACCGAAGACACGGATTTGAGCTGCCTCATAGTCAGGAGTCAACGTCACATATGGATTTTCCCAATCACCAGAAACACCCAAACGTTTAAAGTCTTCACGTTGTTTATCTACTTGAGAAAGAGCGTATTCGCGGCAAAGTTTCAAGTACTCAACCAAGTCCATTTCTTTGCGTTTAACACCTTGTTTTGCCAAAACTTGCTCGATTGGCAGACCATGAGTATCCCAACCTGGGATAAATGGTGCGTAAAAACCTGACATTGATTTTGAACGAACAATGATATCTTTTGAAATCTTGTTCATAGCGTGTCCAACGTGAATATTTCCATTCGCGTATGGAGGGCCATCATGCAAGGTGAAATGTGGTTTTCCTTGGTTCAATTCTTGACGACGTTGGTAAAGTTTTGCATCTTCCCATTCCTTTTGCCAAACTGGCTCTTTGGTAGGAAGGCCTGCACGCATTGGGAAAGCTGTTTTCCCAAGATTAAGGGTATCTTTGAGTTTCATGGTATCTCCTTTATAAATAATAACAAATTAAAAACCACGACTGCCAAAAAGGACGAAAATCGTGGTACCACCTTTGTTCGGAAAAAGATCTAGTCTTTCTCCCTCTTTTCCCGTAACGTGGGGAACGTCAAATCTTACTAGCTTCAGACTTGAGTTTTTGAGAGGATAATCTTATCATTAGGGATTACAGGACTCACACCATCTCCTGCTCGCTGAAAATATAAGGATAAGATATTGTTCTCACATATCACTATTCATTATAAGATAAGGACAGATTCTTTATTTGTATCTTCCTCATTCGATGAAGAGCCTTCGACTTCAACTGGCTCTAAATGTTCTTCCACATAAGGATGTTGTTGAGCTTCAAATTCAGCTAATTCTCTATTACCAGCCTCAATTCGAGCTTGTAACTCAGCCATTTCTTCAGGTGTAAATTGACGAGTCATATCAATTGGTTCTTCTTCTGGTTGTGAATATACTGACTCACCAAGAACTTCACCAACAACTTCTTTAAATGCTTCATCACTTGTCTGAAGATAAGTTGCTGTTGGGCGAAGAATATCTTCCCAATCTGAAGATTCAACAATTGCTAACTGGCTCTCAATTGTAGATTTGAGACGTTGGTGGAAGACACGGCTCTTGTTCTTCAATTCTTCAGTCTCAACAGCAACTTTCTTAGCATTATCAGTAGCTTGACGCAAGATCTCATTAGCCTTATATTTTGCTTCTTCAAGCAAACGCTGTGAATCTTGTTCTGCCTGTTGGATAATATTATTAGAACGATCTTGAGCAGCTTGTTTTACACGCTCTGCCGTATCTTGAGCAATCAATACTGATTGACTCAAAGAATCTTTCATCTCATCAAAGTAAGACAAACGCTCTTCCAAACTCTTAATATGTAAATCCTTATCATGATTAGAGCGAACCAAATCTTCATAATCACGAACAACAATTTCAAGAAATTCTTCAACTTCTTCTGGATCAAAACCTCTAAATCTTGTACCAAAGGTTTTATCTTTAATTTCTAATGATGTAATTGGCATATTATTCCTCACTTACTTAATAATAATTGGACCGTTAATTTCTTTTTATCTTTTTTTGTTTGCCCATTATCTCTAACGAGTTTCAATCGACCAAATTTCCTAACACTAATTAAATCACCAACTTGAACTGCATAATCTGATTTTTCAACTAAATGGTAATTCACTTGGACTGCCTGTTTTTCAATGAACTGACTTGCCTGATTTCTAGATAGCTTGAAGACACCTGCTAGAAAAACATCTAATCTAGAACTAGCGATACAAATATCTAATTCTTGATAATCTTCTACTGTAGCAATTTTCTCAGTAAAATCCCGTTCTTCTAGACGAACCGGTAAACGAGCAATTTTCGTAATGCCGTCTTGAAAAAGGAGCATAAACTGTCGATTAATGATAATCTGTGCTCTCTCTTCGTTGACTAAGATATCACCAAATAGCTTCCTATCAATTCCTAGCTGATTTAAAACAGTTCCTAATATTTTTGCATGCGTTAGGCGTTCAAACTTATTAGGATAGACAATTTCTTGCAAGGAAAGCTCAAAATCAGAGAATTCTGGCTCAAAATAATCAGGATACAGGAGAACCCGTACATATTCAGTTTCAAGAAACTGCTGACTGCTCATGTAGGAGATGCCGTTGGTTGATGCTAGCACCTTTAAAATCTTTTCTTGATGGGGATTTACAAAAGGTGTTAAAAAAGGAGAATAAGAATCTTCTACCTTTTTTATCCATTCTACTCCCTTATCAATAAAAGACGAATCATTCTTAGAAAAATGTTGATAAATCATCTTGTTCATAGAAAGATCACTAAAAGTCGAATCAACTGCTCCCCTAGGAAGTGAACTAGTAATACCGCAATCCAGACAGACAAGTCAAGACCTGCAATCTGGAGGGGTAAACGTTGCAAGGGAGCTACTATCGGTTTCACTAAACTAATAATCAAGCGTCCAAGACGTGATTCATAAGCATTGGGAAACCAAGACATCAGAGCAAACACGATTAAAATCAGTGAATAGATATCCACTGCATTTTGAACAAAACGAATGAGAAAGATCATTATCTCACTCTCGTACGTTTCATATCAAAGCCAAATTCACCATTTTGTGATTCATCTGGAATTTTGATGTCTTCAATATTGACGACAACATCAACTGGTGTCAGCAGGTACATAGTAGATACTACTTTTTTCATGTTACCAGCTAAAACGTGACGCGCCCCATCCAGATAATCCAAACAACGACGTGCTTGAACTTCTGTCATATATTGGAAATCAATCAAAATACTTTCGTTACCAGCTAATAAATCAACAATATCTGTGGCATCTTCGTATTTACGTGGATAACGAACATCAATTGTCACCTTATCAGTAGAACGTTGACTTTGCATAGCTAACTCTTGTTGACGGGCATGAAGACGAGTGATGTTTTTATCTTTAGATGGCGTGCTACCAGCTTGTTGAGGCAACTCTTGTACAGAAGGGACTGGAGTCACAATCGGCTCTTCAGCTTTAGGCTGATATGCAGTACCAACATCTTCTCCATCTTCTGTAAAATAATCTATAAATTTATCAAATCTATCTTTTAAAGACATATTTCTTTCCTATTTAAAAAATGCTGTACCAATTCTGACAAATGTTGAGCCAAATTCAATCGCTTCCTTGTAGTCACGACTCATACCCATACTCAAGTCCGTCATTGGCATATTGGGAATTTGTTTTTCTCTAATTTCTAGTTGCAAATCCTGCGTAGCTTTAAAAATCTCTTTCAACTCATCACTACTAGCTTCAAAAGGGGCCATGGTCATCAAGCCGACATATTCAATTTTATCTAAGGTGGCCAATTCTGGCAAGAGCTCTAATAGTTCTTCCCTTGAAAAACCATGTTTGCTCTCTTCCCTTGAGATATTTACTTGTAAGAAACACTTAACAACTCGGTCACTTCTTTTCTGAATTTCCTCTGCTAGCTTTAATGAATCCAAAGCGTGGAAATAATCAACATACTGAATGACATCTTTGACCTTACGTCTTTGTAAGGTTCCAATCAAATGCCAGATAATATTTCTGTCTTTTAAAGCTTCATATTTCTCAAGAAATTTATCCACACGATTTTCACCAATATGATGCACACCTAGCGGAAGCAAAGCCTCCGCTGTCGGTACGTCTACATATTTTGTAACAGCAACAACCGAAACAGAATTGGCTTCTCTTCCTGACTGCTGACTTGCATCTTTTATTTGTTGAAAAACACGTTCTGTATTTTCTTTCAAATTCATTTACTTAACGATTTTTGAAAAATGGAGGAGTGTCTAATTCATCCTCATCGTGTAAAGATGGCGATTCGAAACGTTCAACTGGTGATACCACTGAGTCAGTTGGTCGAACAATTGTCTCACGACGTAAGTCCCAATCACCAAATGCTGAAGTTTGAGAAGTTTCTGTACGGCGAGGTGCTGGACTTGGAATTTCTGCAGTTTCAGCCATATCAAAGTGACGATTATGATTGTGTGCATGACTTGGGCTTGTTTGTTCATGACGAACTGCTTGTCTTGGTGCATGGCCCACAACCTTTTCAACACGATCTTGACGAACACCAGTCGCTACAACTGTAACACGGATTTCATCTTTCATGTTTTCATCGATAGATGTTCCGAGCCAGATGTTCACTCCTTGACCAGCCGCTTGGTTGACGATTTCTGAAGCTTCTTCTGCTTCAATCAAAGTCAAGTCAAGACCACCAGTAACGTTGACGATAACATCCTCAGCACCATCAATAGTTGTTTCAAGAAGTGGTGAGTAGATTGCCTTACGAGCTGCTTCTACCACACGTTCTTCTCCACTACCGATACCGATACCCATTAAGGCATTCCCTTTATTTGCCATAACTGTTTTCACATCGGCAAAGTCAAGGTTAATCAAACCAGGATTTGTAATCAAGTCCGTAATCCCTTGAACACCTTGGCGAAGTACGTTATCTGCTTCGCTAAGAGCTTCAAGAAGTGGAGTTTTCTTATCAACAATTTCAAGCAAGTTGTTGTTTGAAATAATCAATAGAGTATCTACATGCTCACGAAGTTGATTGATTCCTTCTACAGCGTACTGACCACGTTTGCTTCCTTCGAAACCGAAAGGACGTGTTACAACACCAACTGTAAGAGCACCTAAATCTTTAGCAATGCGGGCAATAACAGGAGCTGCACCAGTACCAGAGCCACCTCCCATACCTGCAGTAATGAAGACCATATCTGCTCCAGTAATAGCTTGAGTCAAGGCTTCTTCGCTTTCTTCAGCTGCCTTTTGACCAACTTCAGGTCGACCGCCAGCACCCAAACCACGAGTCAATTTAGGGCCTAACTGAATTACAGTCTCAGCTTTTGTACTACTCAAAGCTTGTACATCTGTGTTTGCTGCGATAAATTCTACGCCTGCAACACCTTCGTCAACCATGCGGTTAATGGCGTTACCACCACCTCCACCAACACCGATTACTTTAATAACTGCACCTTGAGCTGCTGCTGTATCAAATGAAAATGTCATAGTTTATTTTTCCTCTTTTATTCATCAAACATGCTTCCGATTAAGCCACGGAAACGATCTGCGATTTTTGGTTTATTTTGAGAAGATACTTTATCTTCTTTCGGAGCAACTACGTTCGTAGAAGCTGATTGCTCTACCTCAGTATTTTGAACTGGTTGAATAGGGGTCGGTTGTGCTACTTGCGTAACACGTTGAATCATCCCACCAAAATTAATAGGTTGGTGACGCAAAGTATCTTCACCCTTGACTGCTCGTTGCGCTAACAAATTCACTTCAGTCAATTGACCAGCAAATTCAGACAAGCTAATCACATGAGCGAAGGCAGGATTACGGATTCCAACTTGATTTGGAACGTAAAGTTTGACACCAACGCCAAAAACTTCCTGTGCAAGTTCTACAACACCTGGTAAAATAGCATTTCCACCAATCAGAACAATCCCACCTGGAAGATCCAACAAATGTCTTCTTTCCAACTCTTGTTTGATTTGTTCAAAAATGTGTTTAATGCGAGCTGAAATAATCTCTGCTAGATATCTTTCTGTAACTTCTACAGGTTCTACTTCACCAATCACTTCAACTTGGAAGGTTTCATTGCTAGCAAGTGATGGGTAGGCTTCACCATAGTTCAATTTCAATCCTTCAGCTAGTTTTTGTGAAGTCTTCAAAACCTTAGAGATATCTTTTGTGACATAATCTCCACCTTCTTGAAGAATATTTGTAAACTGGAGTTCTTGGTTACGGATTGTAGCAACAGTTGTTTGACCTGCTCCCATATCAATCACAGTAGCTCCAAATTCACGCTCTCCTTCGTTCAAGACTGAACGAACCAAAGCCAATGGTGAAATAATAATATTTTCAACCTGAACACCTGAGCGCTCAACTGTCTTGCGTAAATTGTGAAGAATAGTACGGGGACCTGTGTAAAGTAAGCCACGCATTTCAAGGCGAACACCCATCATGCCACGTGGGTCACGAATACCTTGGAAACCATCTACGATAAATTCTTCTGGAATAAAAGTGATGACTTCACGATCTGGTGTCATACTCTTTGTCAAGGCTGATTTAACAACATTTTCAACATCTTGATCTGTAATTTCTTTTGTATCAGATGTAACTGGAATCATTCCTTGAGTTGGTTCTACCTGCAAAAGATTTCCAGGCAAACCAACATTCACTGATTTGATTGAAATGCCAGCTTTCTCTTCTGCTTGGGAAATAGCTGACTTGATAGCAGTTGCTGCTGCTTCAATATCAACGATAATCCCATCCTTTACACCTTTACTCTTGGCATTACTTACACCAATTACATTAAGTTCACCATTTCTAAGCTCGGCAACCAATACCTTAATCGAATTAGTTCCGATATCTAAGCCTGTAAAAAAACCATCTCTAGCCATTACATCGCATCCTCTCTCTTCCAAGTTTCAAACTTCTATTCAATATAGCTAAAATAGGGCATAGCTATTCACAGAATATTATAACACAAAAAATCCAATCGTGCTTAGTTTTTCCTAAATTTACTTACCATTTTTTCACATTCGCTCATCAGCTTTTTTTATTTTCCAAACAAGTTATAAAAAATCAGATTTATGAAAAAAAGAAAGCTTAAAATCAAGCTTTCTTTGCAATCATTTTTTCTGCTTCTTGTGCTAAAAATAGTTCCAAGATTTTCTTAGTCAAAGTTATTGCAGCAGACAAGGCTATAGAAACAATCAAATAATTAGCTACTAAGCCATGGTCTCCAACCAATGGTGGTTTTGTCAAGAATCCGTAATCTCCACCTGTTACTAAATTGACCACAAAAATCAAGGCATTTAGTGCAAAGGTCATGAGAAAAATTCCCTTCACATCCAGCAATCGCGCATTATACTGTCTCAATAGATAAACTAGAGAGTTCCCCAAGAGAGCTAAGTGGCCAAAGATAAAAGATAAAATCGCAATATGTGGGAAAGGATAGGCATCTGGCACTGGATAAACAAAGGCTGCTAATGTCCCAAATGTTCCTAGTAATGCAAAATACTGCCTATATTTAGACTGACCAGGAAGCAAAAGCACCACAAACATAGCCATACGGCAATGGTAAAAAGGTAGGCTTTCTGACAACGGCATATGATTGACCCAGTACCAACCATAAAGGAGGATCAACTGAACCGCCTGCAAGATTTGGAAAAATCGTTGGCAAGCCTTCTTTTCACGATAACGATAGGCTGTATAAAAGGTCAAAGCTAAAAGCGTAAATAGGCTAACATACCAAAAAAGGTCAAATTTAGGCGGCTCGGTCGCCTGAGTCGTAAAGAAAATATCCCATAAATTCATCTAGTATTCCTCATGATTCAAAATTTTCCTGCATTTTATTATACCATGCTATTTGTCAAAAATGAATTTAGAAATACGATAATCATCTTCTTAATCAAGATATTGCTCCCTCTGACCTTGATAAACCTGCCAAAGAATCTCTATTTGCTCCTTGGTAATGCGTTTTTCAGATAAGGCTGGCAGTTGGTCAATGGCAAAAAATTGAAGGTCAGCAATTTCTTGATTTTTTTGGAATTGTCCATCAAGAAGCTTACATTCAAAAACAAACTTTGCATATTGCTTGCTCTGTAGTTGGAAACGATTTGTATCAAAAACAGCTAGTAGTCTTTCAACTTTGGCTTTGAAACCGGTTTCTTCTTCAACTTCCTTGAGAATATTTTCAGTTGGTGAATAACCGACCTCGCCAAAGCCACCTGGCAAAGCCCAATCATTCTCTCCTTGTCCCCTAACCAGACAAATTTTTTCATCCTCAACTATCCAAGCACGGACGTCCATTAAAGGAGTCGCATAAGCGGAGGTCGGTTTCAAGAGTTCTGCCACTTCGTCTGCATCAAGGTCTGATACCTGATTCAACATTTCAGATAACAGACTTCGCAAGTCTTCGTAGCGCTCACGGTCAAAAGGATCCTTTGTAAAGGTTAGTCCAGTATCTGTAAGAGCAATCATTCTTTGAAGATACTTAGCAAAATCACTTGTCTTCATTTTCTAAACTTTCTACCAACTTAGCTAGATTCATAGAGTTAGAGCCTTTGAGTAGGATTTGGTCATTGACTCCAAGGCTTTCTTTGACCTGCTTGACTAGGTCTTCAAATTGGTCTTGGTCTTCTGTTTTCTTGAAGTAGTAAACGTGGCCAATTGGGAACATTTGACTGGCCAATTGGGCCAATTCAGCAATGTCTGCTCCATAGAAAAAAACGGTATCAAGCACATCTGGAGAAAGGCTCAAAATCATCTGGTTATGGAGTTGAATAGACTGGTCACCAAGCTCCTTCATATCCGCCAACACTGCAATTTTCTTGCCACCTTCATTGGCTGGAATGGCAGAGAAAGTCTCTAAAATCAGCTTCATAGCAGTTGGATTGGCATTATATACGTCTGACAGGATGTCTGCTCCATTGGCTGCTTTCTTCCACTCGGTACGGTTACGCGTCAATTCAAGGTTTTGGAAGGCCTTATGAATTTGCTCCTCTGAAACTCCTTCTTGTAGGGCAACATAGGATGCAATCATAGCATTGGTGGCATTGTACTTACCAGTCACTGGCAAATCAAGGGCTTGCTCCAAGAAATTGGCCTTAAAGGTCAAACTATCCTTACGCTCAACCAAGTCTGTGATTTCCAACTCTGCTCCTTGCCCAAAACGGACTACCTTTTTATCAGTTGGCAAGTAGTCCTCTACAATAGTGTCAGCTGGCGCTAAAAGCAAGGAACCAGGTGCCATCCCATCTGCAATTTGCATTTTCCCTTTAGCAATTTCAGAACGGTCTTTGAAAAAGGCCAAATGGGCTTCTCCAACCAAGGTCACGATGGCTGTTTTTGGATGAGCCAATTCAGACAAAAGATGAATATCTCCCAAGTGATCCTGCCCCATCTCCAAGACCAACTTTTCTGTTCCTTCAGGCATATGGAGAACTGTGTAGGGAAGGCCAATCTCGTTATTATAGTTTCCTTGTGTTTTGTAGGTTTTGTAGGTTGTTGATAGCAAGTGCGCCAACATATCCTTGGTCGTTGTCTTGCCGTTTGAACCTGTAACTGCAAAGACATCAACTGCCGTTTTTTCAAGATAGTAAGCTGCGAGGGTTTGAAAGGCTGTCAAGACATCATCTACTAGAATATAGGGATGATTTGCAACCTCTTTCTCAGACAGGGTTGCTGCCGCACCATTTTCAAAAGCTGTTTCGATAAAGTCATGACCGTCACGCGCACCTTTGAGGGGGACAAATAAATCTCCTGTCGCAATCAAACGACTGTCAAACTCAGCATTTTCCAACTGAGCATCCTCAAAGATGCTGATATCATTTTTAGCTCCTACAACTTGGGCCACTTCACGTATTGTTAATTTCATTTCTACTCCTTTAAAAAGGGTCGAAGTCCGAGAACTCTGATCACCTTGCAGTGATGGTTCTGGCTCCTACCCTCTCTTTCATTTTTATAGCAAATGCGCTTCGCGCTTGTCAAAACTTTCCTTGGCAAGGTCAACCAAACGCTCGATTAGTTCTGGGTAACTGATTCCCATATTGTCCCAAAGTAGTGGGTACATTGACCACTGGGTGAAACCTGGCATGGTATTAAGCTCGTTTAGGAAGATCTCTCCCTTATCTGTATAGAAGAAATCGCAACGAGATAGACCTAAACCACCAATGGCACGGAAGGCAGTTTCTGCATTTTGACGCATGACAGCTACCACATCATTACTGATTTTAGCTGGAATATCCATGGTAATCTTGTTGTCAATATACTTGGCATCGTAGTCATAAAAGGCAACATCCTTGACTACTTCTCCTGGTAGCGTACTCTTGACAGCGTAGTTGCCCAAGAGTCCAACCTCGATTTCACGAGCATTTACCCCTTGTTCTACCAAGACACGGCTGTCATATTGGAAGGCAAGTTTCAAAGCTTGACGGAGTTCCTCTTGATTTTCAGACTTAGAAATACCGACACTTGACCCCATGTTTGATGGTTTTGTGAAGACTGGATAAGTCAATTTTTCTTCAACTTCGGCAATTTTAGCAGTCACATCATCACCTTCGACAATGGCCACATAAGGAACTTGGGCAATACCGACAGATTCTAACACACGCTTGGTCGTGATTTTGTCCATGGCAAGGCTAGATGACAATATGTTACAACCAACATAAGGCATTTTCAAAACTTCGAGGAAGCCTTGAACAGAGCCATCTTCTCCCATCGGACCATGGAGGACTGGGAAGACAACTGCCCCTTCTTCGTAAATAGCACTTGGTGCAACCTGCTTATCCCAATCAATGGTTTCATTGGTCATGAGACGGTCTTCTTGCCCCGGAGTCTGGCTAAATTCTTGCGTTTTAATAAAGTCACCTGACTGGCTGATGAAGAAAGTCTTGACTGTGAAACGGTCGTAGTTGACCGCACGCATGACACTTTCAGCTGAAAGAACAGAGACTTCACGCTCTGCACTACGTCCACCGTATAAAAGAATAATCGTTTGTTTCATATTATTTGTTCCAATTCTAATAGAATACTCGTTCTTTAGTATATCATATTTGCTTCTTTTTTGAAACTTGAACCTGATACTGGTCTTCAATAAATCTAAAAAGAGACCGATAAAACAACTGTCGGTCTCCGTGATTTTTGTATAAATGAATTGAGTGTTGATTTGTCTAGACTTACAACTCTGTTCGATTTTCAATGGCTCGTAAGAGCGTCACTTCATCCGCATACTCAATGTCCGCTCCGACAGCGAGACCTCGTGCTAGACGCGTAACCTTGATACCAGCTGGCTTGAGCAAACGTGAAAGATACATGGATGTCGCTTCACCATCTGCTGTAGCATTTGTTGCTACGATTACCTCTGAAACTTCACTATCCATAAGACGAGTCATGAGGCTCTTGAGATTGATATCATCTGGACTAATACCATTCATGGGAGAAATGAGTCCATGCAAGACATGATAGAGTCCATGGTATTCTTGGATATTCTCCATGGCTGCCACATCGCGACTATCTTCGAGAACTAAAATCGTTGTCTGGTCACGAGTCGGATCGGTACAGATAGAGCAAGGATCGTCATCAGTCAGGCGACCGCAGATGGAACAGTAGGTCAGCTCTCTCTTAGCAGAAAGGAGATTTTTAGCAAATTCATTGACATCGTCATCAGACATTCCAATAGTATAGAAGGCCAGACGGGTAGCCGTCTTAATCCCGATACCCGGTAACTTAGAATAACTGTCAATTAGCTTAGCAATAGGTGTTGGATAAAGCATATGTTCCTTTCTAATTCATTGGATGATGTTGGTTATAGAGGTTGATAATGTCGCGCGCAATGGAAGGTCCGACACCATTTGTAAGGTTGGTGTTATGAGGAAAGACAACAGCTACAGCGATTTGAGGATTATCTGATGGTGCATAGGCCACAGCATTGGTATTGTTAGCTTTTTGACCACCCTCAACATAACTTTCGGCAGTACCTGTTTTTCCACTAATGGATACCGCTGCGCCATTTGAAAAGGCACGACCTGTTGTCAGAGCACTCCCTCCGTGAGAAACTTGATAAAAACCTTGTTGGAGGATGGAAACATCAGACTCAGAAATATTAATTTTATTCATTTCCTTGGTATCAATAGATTGAATTAAATCTCCTAAACCACCTTGTTCATTATTTCCATAAATCCCCTCGACAATGTGAGGTGCAATCCGAACACCGTTGTTGGCAATAGTTCCAACGTACTGGGCCAATTGCATTGGGGTGTAGTTATCAAACTGACCAAAGGCATTGGTAATGTAATTAGCAAAATTATACTCTTTTGGTATAAAACCAGTTGACTCATCTGGAAGGTCAATGCCTGTTGAGGCTCCAAGACCATATTCCGCAAATGTCGAACGAAGTTTCCCCATAGCGGATTCTAAATTGTTAGTTAAAACAAACATATTGGGTTGATAGGTCTGACCCATAATGCCCAAAGCGGTTTGAACCATATAGGGATTAGAAGAATACTCCAAGGCTTCCACCGCTGTAATCGGGAATGAACCGTAGGCCTGAGTGTACCAAGAATTAATCGGAGCTGAACCTTGGAAGACAATCGGTTGCTCTGTCAAGGTCTGGTTCCCTGACAAGACTCCATTTTCCCAACCTGAGCTGATGGTCGCCGCCTTAACAACAGAACCCGGGACAAAGACATCGGTTACTGTTCCCAAGGAATCAGGTGTTAAATCTCCCGTTTTCAAGTCATGTTTGAGTCCTGACATAGACAAAACCGCACCTGTTTTTGGGTTCAAAGCAACTGCATACACACCTTCTGAATACTTGGCTCCTCCGTTTCCCAGTTCGGAATTGAAATAACTCTTAAGCAGATTGTCCACGCTATCTTGGAAGGCCAAATCAATAGTCAGTTTAATATTATTCCCTTTGGTACCATCTTCGATATTTTCGACACTTTCCATATTGCCATACTTGTCTAGATGGATTTCCTTCACCGAGCGTTTTCCTTGCAAGGTTTCTTCATATTGTTTTTCTAGATAAGAGGTTCCAACACGGTCATTTAGAGAATAACCCTTTTTGATATAAGCATCTGCTTCTTCAGCTGGAAGACCGGCTTTTTCACTGGATACACTTCCTACAATTGAAGACAAAGAAGTGTCTAGGACTTTTCTATCCCATGAAGTAGAAATGCTAATTCCTGGTAAATCCTTGGAGGCTGAGGCGACAAGAGCAACCTGTGTATCATCTAAAGAATCCGTTGCGATTGTTCCTGTAGCAAAATTTTCAACAGTATTTAGCTGACTAAATAAATAAATTTCTTTTTTCTGATCATCCGTATAGTTGAGCTGACTCACATCAACACTTTCCACTGCATTGTTGTAAAGAGTTGCTTCCGAAAGAAGATTTCCATCCGAATCCAAACGCTTATCACGTGGCAAAGCATCGACTATTTTTTTATAAATTTCTTGGTCAGCCAAGTAATAATCAGCAATCTGACGGTCTGTGAGATTAGGAGAGCTGACATTCACATAAGTAAGAAGTTTTTTTGCAGTCTCTTTGAGTTCAGCTGCCGTCATCTTGTTAGTCCTTGTAAAAGACACAACTTGCTTGATGGTATTTTCAACAAGAGGTTTCCCCGTTGCATCGTAGATTTGTCCACGGGCCGAACTAGTTGTCACTCTCGTTTGACTTGCTGATGCTAATTTCGTTTCATAAAAGTCTTTATTTAATACCTGCATATAAAGAAGACGACCAATAATCGTCATGAAAAGCAAGATAACTATTCCAAATAGTAGATTAAGTCGAATCGGAATCGAATGACTATTAAATTTTCTCATACAACCATGTCTCATTTCTAGAAAAATTTCCATCTTCCATCCCATTTTCACTAAAAAATATAAAACTTGAAAGAAGATTATTACTCTTCATTGTATCATATTTTAAGGAGAAACTCTTAGAAAAATCGATACCTTTTTTTGACTTTTAATTGAAAATGGCTTTTTATGTTTTTATCTATTCTTCTATGATATAATGATAATAATAGTTAGGGAATTGTCAACTTCTAAGCGGTTGACTCATGAAAAGGAGCCCCATGAATAAGCCAGACATTGCATCCATTATCGATTTTCATTTTGAAGAATTAACAGATTTAGAGCAAGAAATCGCTCGTTATTTTTTGCAAGCTGAAACCATTCAAGATGACCTTTCCTCCCAACAGGTCACTCAAAAATTACATATCTCTCAAGCTGCTCTGACCCGCTTTTCTAAAAAGTGTGGTTTTACAGGCTATAGAGAATTTATTTTCCAATACCTGCACCAAGCAAAGAAACAGGAGACTCATTCTCACAATCATAGTCCTTTAACCAACCGAGTTCTTCGAAGCTATAGTCACATGCGGGAACAAACACAGGACTTGATTGACGAAGAACAACTAGAACGAATCGCCCAGTTAATCGAAGATGCTGATCGTGTCTACTTCTTTGGAACAGGTAGTTCTGGACTTGTCGCTCGTGAAATGAAATTGCGCTTCATGCGTCTGGGTGTGGTCTGCGAGGCTTTAACCGACCAAGACGGTTTTGCCTGGACAACCAGCATTATGGATGAAAATTGTCTAGTACTTGGTTTCTCACTCTCTGGCTCAACTCCTTCTATTTTAGATAGTCTATTGGACGCTAAGGAGATGGGTGCAAAGACTGTACTCTTTACAAGTGTTCCCAATAAAGATAGTCAGGCCTATACGGAGACTGTTCTTGTAGCCAGCCACAGCCAGCCTTCCTACATTCAACGAATATCCGCTCAACTTCCTATGCTCTTCTTTATTGATTTGATTTATGCCTACTTTTTGGAAATCAATCGTGAAAGCAAGGAGAAAATCTTTAATAGCTATTGGGAAAATAAAAAACTCAATGGCTATCGTAGACAAAAACGTGTAAGAAAATCCTAGTTTGGTCTAGCCAAACTAGGATTGTTTTGTCTTAATACTCTTCGAAAATCAAATTCAAACCACGTCAGCTTCGCCTTGTCGTACTCAAGTACTGCCTACGGCTAACTTCCTAGTTTGCTCTTTGATTTTCATTGAGTATAAAATGATAATAAGCTCCCAACATACCTGCTGTATTTTGATGATGGGCAAATTCTAATCGTGTTTTTTCAGCAAGGCTTGGCACCAAAGCCTCTTTCAAGGCTTTGCGGATCTTGGGTTTGAGGATAGCCTCTTGTCCCATGATACCGCCACCGAGAATGACCACTTCTGGATTAGCAACGTAGCAAATATTTGCCAGACCTTTTCCTAGATAGTCTACCATACGGTCAATACCAGCCATACAAATCTTGTTGCCTTCAGTGGCTTCCTTAAAGATACGTCGGCCATTCCACTGATCAACATCTTCTCCATGTGCTTCAGCTACATATTTCACTAAAGCTGTTGTAGAAGCCAAATCTTGGAACGCTCCATCCTGCATATGCATATAACCGACTTCGCAGGCTGAATTGCTAAAACCATGGAAGACTTTCCCATCAATAATCAAGCAACCACCGATACCGGTTCCAATGGTCAAGCAAAGTGTCACACTCGCTCCCTTGCCTGAACCAGATACCGCTTCAGCAAGACCTGCACAGTTGACGTCATTCTCAATTTCACAAGGAATTGCAAAGCTAGTTTCGATTTCCTTTTTGAACTGGGTGCCTGCGTAGTTAGGGATTTGAGGCCCAGCATAGAAAATTTCCCCCTTATCTGGATCTACCATCCCTGCAGAAGAAATAGCAACACCTGCTACTGAACCCTTTTCTAAATAACTGGCTACGATATCTTTGGTCTTTTGTAAGATATGAGGACCACCCTTATGCGCCTCTGTTGGCATTTCATGTGATTCAACAAGTTGGCCTTCTTGGTCAATCAAACCATATTTGATGTTGGTTCCACCGATATCAATTGCAACGTAGTGTGTCATAAATACCTCCTTATAGATTAGAGGAAGCGCTCCTTGGTTTCGCGAATCAAGGCTGCAGCTGCTTCTACAACTGGACGATCTTCTTCAGTCACTGGTGTCAATGGTGAACGAACAGAACCAATGTTCAGTCCTTCATTGATCTTCAAGACCTCTTTGATGACACCGTACATATTTCCATGTGCAGAAGTGAGTTTACCAATGATAGCGTTGATAGCATATTGCAATTCGCGCGCTGTTTCCAAATCTTTGTCAGCAATCAACTGATTGAGTTTCAAGAAGAGTTCTGGCATGGCACCATAAGTACCACCAATACCAGCTTTAGCACCCATGAGACGGCCACCTAGGAACTGCTCATCTGGACCGTTAAAGACGATATGGTCTTCCCCACCAAGGCTTACAAAGGTTTGGATATCTTGAACTGGCATAGAAGAGTTCTTCACACCGATAACACGAGGATTTTTCAACATTTCTGTGTAAAGGCTTGGAGTCAAAGCAACCCCTGCCAATTGAGGAATGTTGTAAATCACGTAGTCTGTATTTGGAGCTGCAGAACTGATATCGTTCCAATACTTAGCAACTGAGTATTCTGGCAAGCGGAAGTAAATCGGTGGAATCGTTGCAATGGCATCTACACCCAAGCTCTCTGCGTGGCGAGCAAGTTCCATACTGTCCTTGGTATTGTTGCAAGCAACATGAGCAATGATGGTCAATTTCCCTTTGGCAACTGCCATGACTTCTTCCAAAATCAATTTGCGGTCTTCAACGCTTTGGTAGATACACTCACCAGAAGAACCATTGACATAGAGACCTTGAACACCTTTATCAATGAAGTATTGAACCAAGGCACGTGTACGCTCTGGACTTACTTCTCCTTGATCATCATAACATGCGTAAAAGGCTGGAATGACACCTTCGTATTTTTTTAAATCTGACATAGATTTTCTCCTAAGTTTTCTTTTTTTCTGCTAAGAGCAGGATTTATTCTTTACGTGTTTAGTATACACCTTGTGAAAAACGCTTTCAATATCTTGTGTACACTTAGATTTTAGTTTCGATATGCATTTTGAAATGTTTATGACTTGAAAGTAGTTTCAGAAACAAGCCATCCTATTGGTATTTTGCGAAAATTTTCTCCATCAATCCAGTCTGGATAAAGACCAAGAGTCCAAACCCAAAAAGCAGGAAGGCTGAGCCACCTAAAAGTAAACTGAAGGCGGACAGATAAAGAACCATCACAATAAGAAAGAGAATGGCTAACATGAGGAAGAACCAAGGAAAGTTAAAACTTGCCAAGATAAGTCCTTTTTGCAGCACTTCTTTCCAAGTCAAATCATAGCGTGCAGCGATTGGATAGCTAGCCAACATCACGATAGTGAGGAAGATAAGAATACCTAGACAAATAGCTTTTACCATTTGGAAAGGCATAGCTGTCTGACCCCAGAAGAGATAGAGGTCTAGAAGGCTTAATGAGACAATGCCCAACTCAAGCAGACCTAACTGAAGACCTAGTTTCAGATTTTCCTTGAAAGCTCTTAGATAGATTTTAAAGACAGGTACACGTCTGCTCTTCTTAATCTCAAACATAGTCTCGTAGAGGCTAATTTTAGCTACTCCAATCGTCACGATGGGCAAACAAGTGACGACAAAAAGAAGATTGGCTGTCACGATATCCAGGACCTTCTCACTAAAACGCATGAGAAAGTTATCTGTATCAAATGCTGCCTTGATAAGGCTTACTCCTTTTTGTGCCATGTTTGCTCCTCCTGATTTTTTAATCAATCAAAATTTTAAAGAGATATTTGCGAACCTTCTCTTCCATACCTGCATAGCCATTTGGCTGGTGAGGTTCTCCTGGGAAGAAAATCGCAAAATTGTGATAACCCAACAAGAGTGGGTAATGTTCATAACAATGAACAAAGCCAATGTCACTTGCTTCGTCGAATGCTACTGCCTCGTCTTTGATACGTGAACCGTAGCTCGAATATTCATGTCCTTCTACCAGCAAATGCAAGTCTGCATAGTTCTTATGATGCTCAAATTGATCATTTTCAGCTTGATTGAGGACATTTTCCTGAACAACTAGAAAGACCTTGTCCCCGTCAATCTCATACTTACCTAATTCAAATGAATCTTTACGATGCTGGTAGAGATAGTCGATAGCCTTGTCTAGATTGGGATGAATTCCTTTGTAAAAGGTGATGTTTTTCAAATCGTCAAAAATCATACTCTTTCCTTCGTTTCTGATAGTTAACTAAAATCATTCTTAAGTTGATAAGTGTCTAACAAAATCTCTAAGGTAAGCAAATACCCAACATTTTGTAGACACTTATAACTCTGTATTCTCTTATACTCAATGAAAATTGAAGAGCAAACTAGGAAGCTAACCGCAGGCAATACTTAAGTATGGCAAGGTGACGCTGACATAGTTTGAATTCGATTTTCGCAGAGTATTATCCTTTGACCGCTCCCATAGTAATACCCTGAGTGAAGGATTTTTGGAAGACTAGGAAGACTGTTACGATTGGAACTGCTGCAAGAGCGGCACCTGCCATGATCAAACCATAGTTGGTTGCCATTTCAGCTTGCATAGTTGCAACCCCAAGTGAGATGGTCAAGTTTTGACGTGAAGTTAACATAACCAACTGCATGAAGTAGTCATTCCAAGTATTGATGAAGGTAAAGATTGCAAGGGCTGCAAATCCTGGTTTCACAATTGGGAAGGCTACGCTCCAGAAAGTACGAATCTCACCACAACCATCGATTTTAGCTGATTCAAGCAATTCTGTTGGGATGTTTTCGCTGAATTGTTTCATGAGGAAGACCCCAAATGGCCATCCAATCAAAGGCAAGATAACTGCCCAAAGAGTGTCATGAATTCCCATGAAGTTGACGATACGTACCAATGGTACAAGGACAACTTGTTTTGGAAGTGCCATGGCAGCGATAAAGATGGCAAAGAGAATGCGTTGGCCATAGAAACGTTTTTTAGCTAGTACATAACCTGCCAAAGAAGAGGTCGCACAAACTAAGAACATTGTTACCAATGAAATAAACACAGAGTTCCACATCCACTGAATAGCAGGGTTTTGCACCATAAGTTGTTGGAAGTTTTCCATGGTTGGCATTTTAGGGAACCATTGTGGCGGAATCATAATGGTATCAGGCTGTGATTTGAAGGCACCTGTCAAAATCCAGTAGAATGGAAAGATGAACAGCACGGTCAACAAGAGCAAGATAATAGTTGAAATAACAGTAAAAGCTGTTAAAGGTTTCTTTTGTGTAGATTGCATAGCTGTCTCCTTTCTTTAATATTCTACGTCGTTTCCAAGTACTTTAAATTGAACAAAGCTTACGATAGCGATCATCACTGCCAAGAAGACACCGATAGTGTTTGCATAACCGTATTCTGTCAATTGGAAGGCTTTTTCGTAAAGGTAGTACATAAGTGTACTTGTTGAGTAGTTTGGACCACCAGATGTCAACAGCTGAATCAAGGCGAAACACTGGAATGAGTTGATTGTTGTAATGATTGCGATGTAAAGTGTTGTTGGAAGGAGGCTAGGCCATTTAATCTTCCAGAAAACTTGCAATTCAGTCGCACCATCAACCCGAGCTGCTTCCACCAATGAATTGTCAATATTCCCCATAGCAGCGATATAAAGGATAATCGGCTGACCAACAGATGTAGTCAAAAGGATAATCATAATCGCCATCAAAGCCCAGTTTTTATCTCCCAACCAAGAAATGTTTTGGCTGATGATATGGCTTGACTTAAGGACAAAGTTTAGAATCCCTGATAGTGGGTCATAGATCCATTTCCAAACAACTGTTACGGCAACGCTACCTGTTACAACAGGAAGGAAGAAGACGAAACGATAGAAGGATCTGGCAATGGCATTTTGATGATAGGTCTGAGATGCTACAAAGAGTGAGAATAGCACAACAATCGGAACCGATCCAATAACCAGAATAACGGTATTAATCAAAGACTTCATAAAGACAGGGTCTTTAAACATGCGAATGTAGTTGTCCAAGCCCACAAACTCAAATTTAGTCATTGAGTAGTTAAAGAAACTTGTAATGAATCCCATAATCATAGGAGCCAATACAAAGATGACAAAGAAGAATAACACTGGTGCTAGGAAAGCGTAGGAAATCACTGTTTCCCGCATACGAATTTTATTGACTTTCACAGTCGGCACCTCTCTTTCACAAATAAAATATTTTGGATTTTCTTGAACTGTTTTAAAATCAAAATGAAATTTTTTAAGATTCGCTTATGTAAGAACTTCATTTTAATTTCGTGACAGTTTCTGATATTTCAAATAAAATCCTCCCTTTTCTTACATAGATTATGCACAGGGAAAAGGGAGGAGTCAATCTGATTCAGTGCTTATTGTTTTGTAGCTTTTTTAATTGTTTCGTTAGCTTTTTCAGTGAAGGCTTTTAAAGCATCCGCTGGTTTTTGATCGCCATTTGAAACTGATTGCAACATTGGGAACCATAGAGTTCTCATTTCTGCAAAACCATCAATTGTATTGTAGTATGGTGAGTAGTATTTAGTCCAACCACTGATTGTTTCCATACGTTTATCTTCATAAAGTTTTCCAAATGAAGTACGAACTGGGAAGGCACCTGTACGAACAACGTCTTTTGGACCCCATTCTTTGTCATCCGCGATGAATTGAACGAATTTCTTAGATGCTGCAACTTTCTTGTCGTCTTTGTTGTTGAATACTGCAAATCCGTTTACAAGGTATTCAAGAGCTGGTTTACCTGAATCTGATGGGAATGGTACTTCTACCACTTCTACTTTACTTGCTTCCAAGAGTTTAGCTTGGATACCGTTTTGAGCTGGCGCCCAAAGGATTGTGTAAGATGTTTGACCGTTGGCAAAGTTTTGGATATCTGCTCCACCGTCAAATTGTGAACCATTGTTCAACAAACCGTCTTTGATCCAGCCAGCTGCTTTTTCAAGACCTTTGACAAATTTAGGATCATCAGTTGTATATTTTGTTACATCTTTATCTGTTACAGAACCGCCGTAAAGGTTTGAGATGAAGGCACGTGTTCCTTGGTCTCCCCCTTGACCAGAACTGAACAATGAACCTGGTGTGTAGCCTTTGTCTTTAAGCGCTTTCAAAACTTTTTCAAAATCATCAGTTGTCCAACCTTCTTTTACAAGGTTCGCAACTCCAGCATCTTCCAACATTTTCTTGTTCATGGCCATGTAGAATGGTGCTGAACTGATTGGATACATATAAGCTTTGTCTCCAGCTTTACTTGCTTTTACGATGTTTTCATTGTTGACATCTTTAACAAAGTCATCTGTGAAGAGGTCATTCAAGTCAGCCAATTTACCATTTTTACCATATTGGATGATACGTCCTGGTGCGTCAAAAAGTACGTCTGGAGCTGTACCTGCTTCGATAGCTGTAGTAATCTTTTCTGGACCTGACTTAAAGTCGATGGTTTCCAATTTCACTTTTACATCTGGATTTGCTTTTTCAAAAGTTTCGATGATTGACTTTTCATATGTTCCAACACCGTCACCAGTTTTTTCTTGAGTGAAGACTGGGAATGCCCACCAAGTGATTTCTGTTTTTCCGCTATCTCCACCAGATTTTCCAGCATCTTTACTTCCGCCAGAATTTCCACATGCAGCAAGGCCAAGAACCGCAGCACCCGCAAGTACTGTACAAGCTAGTTTTCTAAATTTCATTTGTATTCTCCTAATTGATAAGCGTATCCATATTGGATAATGAGTTCTTTGCATTTGTATACGTTTTCATTTTATCCGACGCATCAACCACTCTCCTCTGTTTTGAGATTGTGTTATTTGAGACCAGCAACAAAGCGTTCTGTGATCTCTTTTGGTCTAGTAATAGCGCCACCAACAACAATACCTCGCACTCCATATCCTAGGATTTGTTTGGCTTGTTCTGGTGTATGAATTTTTCCTTCTGCAATGACATCTACACCAGCATCACAGAGTTTTTTGATTAATTCAAAATCGGGACCATCCACTTTAGGACTGTAAGATGTGTATCCTGATAAGGTTGTTCCGACAAAGTCAATTCCTGCTTCAACGGCTGCCAATCCTTCCTCGAAAGTACTTGTATCAGCCATCAAGAGCTGGTTAGGATATTTTTCCTTAACCTGACGAATGAAGTCTTGAATCTCTAAACCATCATAGCGTTCACGCTTGGTACAATCCAGAGCAATGACCTCTATATCAAGTTCTGCCAATTCATCAACTTCTTTCATAGTAGCCGTGATGAATGGTTCTTGTGGTGGATAATCTCGTTTTATTATCCCAATAATTGGAAGGCTTGTGACCTCCTTGATTTCCTTGATATCGCGAACACTATTTGCTCGGATACCGACTGCTCCACCCTGCTCAGCCGCTTTGACCAGCAAGGGAATGACTCCTCCCGCTTCTGTATAGAGCGGTTCGTGAGGAAGGGCCTGACAAGAAACGATGATTCCATCTTTGATTTGTGCAATCAAGGCTTCTTTAGTAATCTGTGGCATCCTCTTTCCTCCTTTTCTTTGTTCTTATGAGTTCATTATATATTATTTTTAAAGCGCTTTCAATACTTTGTGGTAGAATAGATTTCAGTTTCAAAAGTATTTTATAGAACAGCTGTTTCTGAAAGTAGTTTCAGCACTGTCTTATTTTCAATTCGCTTAGTATCTAAAATGATAAAAAGAGATAGCCATCTTTCAAATGGGCCATCTCTTTTATCATTAACAATGAGCTAAATTCATTTTATTCAAGACCTAGTCTAGTCTTCTTTTCGTTTCTTTCCTAATGTAAAGACAGATAAGAGACCTGCCACTAATCCTATAGAAATAAGGGTTGTGTTTTCTTTACTTCCAGTATTTGGTAGCTCGTTTTGTTTAGCCGCTGGTGCTTGATAAGTAGCATCTTGTCCAAGAGATAACTTCTTAGCTGGACCTTCGTTTGCAGCTACTAAGACTGGTTTGGTTTCTCCCTTGTACTCTGGCACTTCATGGACTGCTGCCTCAGAGCCATTGACACCTCCTTTATATTCAGGAAGGTCATTTGAAGCTGCCAAGACAAAATTAGCACCTCCGGTATATTCAGGAACCTCATTTGAAGCTGCCAAGACAAAATTAGCACCTCCGGTATATTCAGGAACCTCATTTGAAGCCGCTAGAACTGCATTTACGCCTCCTGTGAATTCCGGAAGTTCATGGACCGCTGCTTCAACCGCGTTTACGCCTCCTGTGAATTCCGTTTTTTCTACTGTTGGAGCTGGTTCTTCTCCTACTGTTGCCAATTGACCTGTATATTCAGAAACTTCTGTAACAAGGGCTTCTTCTCCTGCTGTTGCAAGAGAACCAGTATATTCAGGAGCTTTTTCAGTTACTACAGCCTCCTCGCCATTAACTCCACCTGTAAATTCTGGCTTTTCTACTGTTGGTGCTTCTTCTACTTCTGTCGCTAATGGGCCTGTATATTCAGGAACTTCTGCCGCAACTGCTCCTTCTTCGCCATTAACTCCACCTGTAAATTCTAGTTTTTCTACTGTTGGCGCTTCTTCCCCTGCTGTAGCTAATGGGCCTGTGTATTCAGGAACTTCTTCAGTTACTGCTCCTTCTTCACCATTAACTCCACCTATAAATTCTGGAACTTCATTTGTCGCAGCTTCGCTTCCATTTACACCATGAGTAATTTTAGAACCAACTACTGAAACAGGCAAATTATGCATACTTTCGATAGCTCCTTCTGCTAAGCCTGTAACTTTTTGACCAATATCCTCAGGATCTACTGTAAACAATAGAGTCTTTGTGTCATACTGTGTCATAAACGTAGCTGTCTTACCATTTGCAAGTTGTAAAGTTGGTGCTTGATTGACCAATACTTCTGAATCAAATTCCATGGCAATAATACCTTGCCCCATATGAACTGCATGTGTAACTTTTGCTTCGGTTGGAGAAACCATATCCTTGCTTAAGAAATCCCAATTAAATTTCTTATAAGACAAGGTATATTCGTTTTGGTTGTTATCTGCATGCTCATAAAGCAATCCATATTCGCCATTCCCGAGATCTTGAATAGAATTGTAGGCAAACTTACCACTTTGAATAGGGTTATGCTTAAGCCAAGTCAGCTCTCCATTTTCTTCGACACGGGCTAAGTGTACCAAACCGTTGAAACGTCCTGGTCCACCTGCATTACTAAGAACAATATACTCTTTTCCATCATGCATCGTATGAATAGCAGCCAATTGAACATAAACATCCTTGACATCCGCATAACGTTTTATATCATTTTCCCAAGTTACTCCACCATCTTTACTAGTAGCAACTTGAAGGTCCCCTGTCAAGCCACGCATGAAGAGCTTGAGATCTCCATTATTTAACTGTACAACAGAGGACTCGGTATTTTGAGCATAATAATTACTCATGGTACTTGAGTCAATCACAGTGCCATCAGTCAGCGTACGATGGTCATTCACACCACCTCCCATATGCCAAGTCTTACCATGGTCATCTGAGTAGATAATCCGAGATGATTGAGAACCGTTTAAGTGGTTGGTCTGATTAGTTGTATAAGTAGGTACAATGATTCGACCTTTATGAGGTCCGGTATGAAGAGTAATTCCTGTTCCAGGCCCAACCCCTAAGAATTTCATCCAATCAGCTTTTACCATTGGGGTAATATCTTGAGGAGCTGACCAAGTCTTACCATCATCATCACTGTAAGACATCCATAGATAAGAATCCTTAGCAACTCTAAATGGAGACGTTTTATTGCTTGTGAAATAAATATTTCCTAATAGTCGATCCCCTTGATACAAATCACCTTTATCGCTATAAGCTGGTTTAACTGGGTTTACAACAACACGATAATCGGTTGCTTTCCCATCTGGACTATAAACTATGCCATTTTCGCGTATTGTATAGGAACCTTCTTCGCCTTCTTTGTAGAGAATTTGGTAAGTTTTGCCATCGATTTGTTTATAGGCTTCTTCTCTTTGAGCAGCCATTCCAAAGATTCCTTTCCCTTCTGGGAACATATCATAGATAGAAAAAATTCGTTTTGTTGCAGGATCTTGAACCAAAACCATATCGATGTTCACTGGTGAACCGATTGATGGATCAGAGGCTTTTGGATTGTCTCGTAAATTTGTAATCGTTACTCGGTCACTCCATGTCTTCCCCTTATCCTCACTTCGTCTAACGACCATACCGATATCACCCCAGTCATATTGGTGTAAGCGGCGTTCGTCAGCACCAGCAATCAAGGTTCCTTTATCAGTTTTAAGAAGAGCAGGAATACGATAACTCTTGATACCATCTTTATTTGGTTTATTATGCATACCACCTTCAAAGACATCTTGTTTTTCAGTAACTTTAGCCCCTTCTGGTAGCTTTTGTTCCAAATCAGATCTCTCAAACAATTGGCTCCGTTTTTGAACTTCCTCTGGAGTTAATACACGATCATAAACACTCAAATTACGAACCTGTAAATTTGCTCCCCAAACTGATTTCCCTGCCCGATTTGTTGCACCAAGTTGAGCATGGGTAATATCTGGCATATCCTTGATAAATTTACCAGATTTCAAGCTGGTACGCGATAAAACACCGTTTACATAAAGTCTAACTTTTCCTTCTGGATTGTCTGCATTTGGTCTTTCTACAGTAAAGGTAACCGAATTCCACTGCCCAGGCTTAATTTTCAATGGAGCATCCGTATATTTATCATAAAATTGTGCTCCATTTGCATCACGTCCTTCAATTAAGGCTGTATTATTGAGAACAGCCATTGTGAAGTACTCATCTTTTTTCTTATCACTAGATACTGAAAATAGATTATAAAATGCTGGAGCTTTTGCATCTGGCTTAAATTCCATATGAATAGTCGCATTTTGAAGCTTCTTCAATGTATCTAATTCACTGGCTAAGTCTACACGCTGACCATTTTTCGAATTTGTTTCAACATCTTCTTTTTCCACTACTGGAGTTGCATTTTCGATGTTTCTAGCATAATAATCTCGAGGAATAACTCCCTCTTCTTCTTTATCTTGGTCCTTGTTACTGGCTTCTGTAGTTGTAGAATCTCCTTCCGGTTTATCAGTAGGAGCTGGTGTATTTTCAGCTGCAGGTGTATTTGTTGGAGTGGTCGCCTCTGCTTCAGTAGTCTCATTTTTCTTCAACTTATCCTGATCAACTTCCACACCATTGTCTTTCGCTGTTGCCAATTTTCCAGCTAATTCACTATCTAAATTTGCAAGACTTCCTGAAGAAGCTTCTTTTGGTAATTCTGATAAACCTTGATTATTATTTTCAGCTGCAGTTACAGTTGAGTTTCCTTGTTCATTTGCCAATACAGGATTTACTCCAAACACCACAGCACCAATGGTTACAGATGCTACACCCACTGCAAATTTACGAATGCCATATCTTTGTTTTCTATCAAAATTCTTCTGATTCATCTTTCTACCTTTCAATTTCACAAAAAATAAAGCGCTTTCTTTTTGCTTTAAAATTTTTACTCCCCATCATAGGAAAACACAAGAAAGCAATTAATAAACGAGAGTTGCTCTCCTTCTCTCTTTCAACATTTAGCTAGCTGCAATCCAAACAGTAGCTCTCTCACTCCTTTCCTAGACACTTTTTCTTTATTATACAATAAAGTCATAGGTTTATCTCGAGCTTGCCATAGAATAGATTTTACTTTCAGTAATATTTTAATATTTTAATATTTTTAAAAGTACTTTCAACATTTATAACAAAAAGAGAGCTACTGGGCTCTCTCATTCATCACTTTATATACTTAAAAGAAATCTCACTACCACAGAGCCAGTTGTAGACTTGGTCATTGACAAAGACATTCATGGCTTCGTGAGCATACTCAGGCATGATGCGATAGGCCTTATCGCAGGTCAGACGGTTGTAAATCGCAAACTGGGTAATAGGATAGCAAACATCATCGTCCAAGCCCGTAATCATCTTAACCTCACCCTTGATACGATGGGCAAGATTTTTCACATCGATATAAGCAAGGGTCGCCATGATCTCCTCCTCAGTTTCATGGAAGGGGTCATGAAACTTGAAATAACGAAAAAGTTCGTCGTAAGCCTCGCTAGTATTCCCAATCTCAAGCACCCGTCTGAAGTCTGACAAGAAAGGATAGATGGCAACAGTTTTCTCAATTCGAGGATTGAGAGCTGCTGCAACTAGAGCTAGAGCCCCTCCTTGTGAGGCACCATAGCTAGAAAGGCGCTTCTCATCCACCTCGGGCAGACTAGCAATAATGTCAACCAACTGGTAAATATCCAGATAAACATCCTTATAGAAGAGATGATCCCGACCTTCCACAGCCCCACGGATAATATGTCCCTTAACCGTATTTCCTAAAGGAGAACGCAAACCGTCCTGTGAATAACCTGACTGTCCCCGCACATCCATGGAAACAACACCGTAACCAGCCACGGTGAAGGCCAGCATGTCAGCCCAGTCCCAGCCACGTCCCATATAACCATGGAAATGGAAGATTAGTGGAACCTTCTCCTCACTCTTTGGAAGAACGACGCGTGCATAAACCTTGCCTTCATTGGTTCCTTCAAACGTTAACTCATAGCACTTAACTTGAGGAATGTGAAAATTGCTTTCCTCCAACTGGTAGGCTGGAAGAGTTGAAACTTTTTTCACTTCCTCATCCCAGAAAGCATCAAAGTCTTCCGGAACCTCATCCCTTCCTCTATAAGTCTTGATTTCTTCTAACAAAGCTGGATTTTTCATAGCATGCTCCTTTTATTTTGTAATCGCTATCACCACTCTAGCATATCTAAGTAATCAATGCAAGAAAGAAGGATAAATAGAAAAAGAATTTAGATTTTCTTCCTTTAATCTTACAAACTAAAAGTAGTTTTAAAAACGAAAAAAGAGCATTTCGCTCTTTCTTCCTTCTCTTCAATCTTATTTTTTTGCTTCTTTCTTTTGGAAAGTGGTTTGGTAATTTACTTTAATCGTTACTGTCATGTGAGAGTCCTCGTTTCTTTTTGATGACTCTAGTATAAGGGGCAAACCTGAAAGCTAGCTTAAGTTTTCCTTAGAGAAAGCTTAATCTAGGTGTTCTTTCTTCTCTAAATGAAGGGCAATCATGCGCCACTCTGGATCCTCTTGCCAGCCTTCAATAGAACTAATGTAGCTAGCAACCTTTCTGGCTTCTTCTAAAATCGGAAAATCTTCGATAATATCAGCTACTTGGAATTCTGGAAGACCTGACTGTCTGGTTCCAAAAATTTCACCTGAACCCCGCATTTTCAAATCTTCCTCCGCAAGGACAAATCCGTTGGTGGTTTCTGTCATGATGCGCATGCGGTCTTTCCCAGAATCCGTCTTGGGATTAGCAACGAGCACTGCATAAGACTGCTTATCTCCCCGACCCACACGACCTCTGAGCTGGTGAAGCTGGCTGAGACCGAAGCGATCGGCATCCATGATGATCATAACTGTCGCATTTGGAACATTAACCCCAACCTCGATAACCGTTGTCGAAACTAGAATATCCGTTTTTTTCTCTTTGAACTCCTGCATAATCTGGTCTTTTTCGTCACTCTTCATCTTACCATGTAGAAGAGCCACCTCTGCCTTGCCTCCAAAATGAGCTGTCAACTCCTCTGATAAGGCAATAGCATTTTTCAAATCCAGAGCTTCTGATTCTTCAATCAAGGGAGAGATGACATAGGCTTGAGAACCTTTTTGGATTTCCCCCTCTAACCAAGTCAAGACCTGAGGTAGTTGCTCATGTTTGATCCAGCGTGTCACAATAGGTTTTCGGCCTGCTGGCATCTGGTCAATAATGGAAACATCCATATCGCCAAAGGCTGTGATGGCTAAGGTTCGTGGTATGGGAGTCGCTGTCATCATGAGGACATCTGGGTTGTCGCCTTTTTCTCTCAGAACACGCCTTTGCCCCACACCAAAACGGTGCTGCTCATCGATGATAATCAAGCCAAGACGAGCATAATCCACTCCATCTTGTATCAGAGCGTGGGTTCCAATAATCAAATCAGCCTCACCCTTGGCAATAGTCTCTAAGACTTCTCTCTTTTCTGCAGCTTTCAAGGAACCTGTCAAGAGAGCCAGTTTCAAGTCTGGAAAGAGGTTCTGTAAACTCTCAAAATGTTGCTCTGCGAGGATTTCTGTTGGCACCATGAGGGCGGACTGATAGCCAGCTGTCACCGCCGCAAACATGGCCAAGCCAGCGACTACTGTTTTTCCGCTCCCCACATCCCCTTGTAGGAGACGATTCATGTGATGGTCGAACTTCATGTCGGCCAAAATTTCCTGCAAACTCTTTTCCTGAGCTTGGGTCAGGGCAAATGGTAAATTTTCTTTAACAGCCGTCACTTTTTTCTGAGACCACTCCAGAACCAGACCGCTGCCCTGAACTCTATTTTCAAACTTGAGCGTCTGCAATTGCATTTGGAAATAAAAGAGTTCCTCAAACTTGATACGGCGAAGGGCCTGCTTGTATTCTGCCAAATCCTTAGGAAAATGCATGGCACGAACGGCCTGACAACGGGACATGAGTTTGTATTTGTCCAGCAAAGACTGGGGAAGATTTTCTTCTATCAAGAGGTCCAGTCCCTGATCAAAAGCCGTCTTGATGACCTTGACCAGACTGGCTTGACTGATTCCCTGAGCCAAGCGATAAACAGGTTGGAGGTCATCTTCCACCTGAGCCAGGACCTTCATCCCAGTTAGACTAGCCTTGGCACGGTCCCATTTTCCAAAGACGGCAAGAGTTGCTCCCAACTCTATCTTATCTGCTAGATAGGGCTGGTTAAAAAAATTCACCGCAAAAACGACTTCTCCCTGCTTGAGGCTAAAGCGCAGGCGATTGCGCTTGAAACCATAATACTGGACACTGGCAGGAGTCACAACTTGACCAGAAAGAACCGCCTTTTCACCATCCTCCAATTCAAGCACCTGCTTAGTCTTAAAGTCTTCATAACGGAAAGGAAAGTAGAGCAAGAGGTCTTGCAAATTTTCAATTCCTAGTTTGGCGTATTTTTCTGCTGACTTTGGTCCCACACCAGGTAAGACATGCAAGGGTTGATGTAGATTCATGCTCCACTCCTTTCTTTTCTAATAATATTCTCTCGGAATGCGGTCGCTGAGAAGACAAACCACTTCATAGTTAATGGTTCCACGGTAGGTCGCTACCTGAGTAGCTGTAATCTCCTTGCCCCCATTAGAACCAATGAGGGTGACTTTGGTTCCTAAGGGATAAATCTTAGGCAGACGAATAGTGATTTGGTCCATAGAAACCCGTCCAACAATTGGGCAAGCTTGGCCATCTACCAAGACAGTGAAATTCTGCATATCTCGTGTCCAACCATCCGCATAGCCGATTGGCACGGTCGCGATGACTTGCTCGCTATCCGCTTGATATGTCGCTCCGTAGCCCATGCAAGCTCCAGCTGAAACTGTCTTGACATGAACCAGAGCAGACTCCAAGGTCAAGGCCGGAATCAAGTCATAGGGCAAGTCCAAGACCTCTCCACTAGGGTTAAGACCATACATAGCATCTCCCATACGAACCGCATTGAAAATAGTCTCTGCATGCCAAAGGGTCGTTGCCGAATTACTGGCATGAAGCAGCTCTGGAACTTCCCTCATACTGGCCAAAATAGTTTTAAACCGTTCTAACTGGGCATTAAAGTAGTCATCTGATTCCTCGTCTGCAGTAGCAAAGTGGGTAAAAATCCCTTCAACACGAGCACCGTGTTGTTGGAGCAAGTCTTGAGCTTGCTCAGCTTCACTAGCCTCTCGGAAACCAATCCGTCCCATTCCTGAGTCAATCTTAAGGTGGACTGTCAATCCAGTTAGGTCAGCTTCCTTATCTAAGAGTGCTTTAACCCACTCCAGTCCAGCCACAGTCAAGGTGATGTCGTATTCTTTAGCAAGAGAAACAGCTTCGATTTCAGAAACTCCTAAAATGAGGATTCGTTTGCTGAGTCCAGCCTGTCTGAGTTCAATGGCCTCATCAATATTCGAAACGCAAAAACCATCTACATCATCTTGAATAGCCGTCGCAACAGCAACAGCCCCATGCCCATAGGCATTAGCCTTGACCACTGCAAATTTGAGCGTTCCTTCAGGGATATGAGCCCCCATTTGCTGAATATTTTGTCGAATAGCTCCCAGATGAATCAGAGCCTTGGTTGGTCTATGTGGACTAGCTTTCATGATTTTCCTCCAAAATGACACTGGCTGTCACAAACTGATCGGTGTGGCTGATAGACAGCCAAATCTTTCCTGAAAATGGTGCCTGACTAAAATAAGGCGCCCCGCGTTCATTATTCAAGACTTCCAAATCCTGAAAACCTAGTTTTCCAATACCAGTTCCCATGGCCTTGGAAAAGGCTTCTTTAGCCGACCAGCGACCAGCTAAATATTCTATTTGCCTGCGCCCTTTAAGACTGTTAAACCGTTCCATTTCATTAGCGGTCAGCACGCGCTTAGCAAATCCTTCATGTCGTGTAACTGCGCTTTCTATCGAAGCCAATTCTTCGATGTCAATTCCGTATCCAACTATCATTCTCATCAAAAGGAGTTGAGATTCCCCCAACTCCATCCTTTTCACTTATTTTGTCAAGGTAGCATAGATTTCTTCTACCAAGGCCTCTGTATTTTCCCAACCTAGGCAAGGGTCGGTAATGGAGCAGCCAAAGACCTCTGGTTGGTTTTGACGACCATCTGCTAGGTAAGATTCAATCATAAAGCCTCGAACCGTCTTTTTGATTTTCTCGTTCCAATCACGATTTTGCAAGGTCTGGCGAACAATTCGAATCTGCTCCATATATTGCTTGCCTGAATTATCATGGTTGGTATCAATGAGGATAAAGGGATTTTCAAGTCCCATGGCTTCATAGCGTTCAATGGCATTTAGCAAAGTTTCATAGTAAAAGTTAGGCTCATTTTTCCCATATTCATTAACTGCACCACGAAGGATGACGTGAGCCAAGGGATTTCCTGAAGTTTCAACTTCTTGACCATGAAAGAGGAAGGTTTGTTTGTTCTGAGCGGCATAGATACCGTTAAACATGACCCCAAGGTTTCCAGAAGTTGGATTTTTCATCCCGACCGATGCATCAATCCCTGAGGCCACAAAGCGGTGCTCTTGGTCTTCCACAGAACGAGCCCCCACAGCATGGTAGCTGACCAAATCATCTACCAAAACCAGATTTGATGGATAAAGCATCTCATCTGCCGTTGTCAAACCTGTCTCTGTAATGACGCGGTAGTGCAACTGGCGCACAGCCTGCAAACCGTTAATCAGGCTTGGAGCCTTAGAGGTATCTGGTTGGTGAACCAAACCTTTATAGCCGTCTCCGTTGGTGCGAGGTTTAGCTGTATAAACACGCATAACCATGAAAATCTTGTCCGCCACCTTCTTCTGCAAGGCAGATAAACGGCGGGCATATTCCAAGACAGCCTCTTCATTATCAGAAGAGCAAGGACCAATCACCAAAAGGATACGGTCATCTTCTCCTGAAATAATGTCTGCCAATTCTCTATCACGACGCTCTTTTAGACGCAAGGCTTCCGCAGACAATTGGGTTTCTGCTTTGATTGCTTCAATATCAATTTCTTGACCTTTTTCAATAAATGCCATCTTATTCTCCTAGCGTTTGGTAGATTTCTCTGACGAGGGCTTCCGTATTATCCCAGCCAAGACAAGGGTCTGTGATAGACTTGCCAAATACTTCCGGTTCGTTTTGACGGCCGTCTTCTAGATAAGACTCAATCATAAAGCCACGAACGTACTGCTTGATTTTTTCATTCCAAGCACGGTTAATCAAGGTCTGGCGGACAATTCGAATCTGGTCCATGTATTGCTTACCAGAATTGTCATGATTGGTATCCACGATGATAAAGGGATTTTCTAAACCCATTTTCTCATATTGGGCAATGGTATCCATCAAATTATCATAGTAGTAGTTAGGAATATTCTTACCATACTCATTGATTGCTCCACGAAGAATCGCATGCGAAAGCGGGTTCCCAGTTGTTTCCACTTCTTTTCCTAGAAAAAGGAAGCTTTGTTTGTTTTGAGCAGCATAAATCCCATTAAACATGACATTGAGATTTCCAGAGGTTGGATTTTTAAAACCAGTCGCGAAATCTGCTCCACTGGCCACAAAGCGGTGTTGCTGGTCTTCAACTGAACGAGCACCAACCGCCATGTAAGAAATCAAATCATCCACAAGCGGAAGATTTTCCGGATAAAGCATTTCATCAGCAGTCGTCATACCTGTTTCCGTGATGACACGATAATGAAGATGGCGCACGGCTTTGATTCCATTGATAAGACTAGGCGCTTCTGTCGCGTTAGGCTGGTGAATCAAGCCCTTGTAACCATCTCCGTTGGTACGGGGTTTGGCAGTATAAACACGCATAACCATAAAGATACGGTCTGCTACTTCTTCTTGTAGGACTGACAAACGCCTAGCGTATTCAAGAACAGCTTCTTCATTGTCAGATGAGCATGGCCCGATTACCAAGAGAATCCTCTGGTCTTCTCCACGTATAATGGCTTCTAGCTCTTGATCGCGCTGTGATTTTCTCTCCAAAGCTTGGCCTTCTAATTTTGATAAGGCACGAACTTCTTCAATATTAATTTTAGGACTTTTTGCTGTAAATACCATAACTCATCTCCTTATAAAGTAAACGGATACCAAGTAAAAATTTACTTTTCACAAGGTATCCGCCTCTAAACTATCTCATTTTATTGTCTTTTACTGTGACAGTTTTTAAACTTCTTACCAGAACCACATGGGCAAAGTTCATTGCGTCCAATCTGGCTCAAATCCAGATTTTCAGGCATATTTGCTTGGTGGGCAGCGATATTACGAGTCGCTGTTGTACTGATATGGTGTTCTGCTTGTGGTCTTTCTTGTTCATGAATTTGTGCTTTCATCATCAAGCGTGTCACATCAAACTCAATCGAACCAATCATGTCATTAAACATACGGAAACCTTCCGCCTGATACTCAACAACAGGGTTGTTCTGAGCATAACCACGAAGTCCAACCGCATTACGCAATTGATCGAGGGCATCGATATGATCTGTCCACTTGTTATCTACCACTCGTAGAATCAAGACTTTTTGGAATTCTTTAACTGCTTCTTCATCGCGTAATTTTGAAACCTGACTATCGTAAACTTGCAAGGCACGTTGGAAAAGCTCTTCCTTAATTGCCTTATCAGACAAGCCTGAAAAGTCTTCCATCGTAATAGAATCTTCTGGAAGCAAGTTGTACTTAGCAAAGTTCAAAATTGCTTCTAGTTTTTCATCTTGTTTTGCACGCGCATGACCATCAACGACACGACCAATCGTGCGTTTGATCATTGCCTGAATTTCAGGTGCCAAATCACGATCTGCAGTGATGACGTCGTAACGTTGAGCATAGATAATCTCACGTTGTTCACGCATGACGTCATCGTATTGAAGGACTTGTTTACGGGTATCGTAGTTATTTCCTTCAACACGTTTTTGCGCTGCCTCAACCTGACGTGTCAACATACGAGACTCAATGGCCTCTTCAGACATGTTGAGACGTTCAAAGATTCCCTTCAAGCGTTCAGAACCAAAACGTTTCATCAAGTCATCTTCAAGAGATAGGTAGAATTGTGACTCACCTGGGTCTCCTTGACGACCTGAACGTCCACGAAGCTGATTATCGATACGACGGCTTTCATGGCGTTCTGTACCAATCACACAAAGTCCACCCAATTCGCGAACTCCTTCACCAAGCTTGATGTCGGTACCACGACCGGCCATGTTAGTTGCGATAGTAACAGCACCACGTTGACCAGCATTCATGATGATTTGGGCTTCTTTATAGTGGTTTTTAGCATTTAAGACTTCGTGAGGAACGCCAGCTGCGACCAATTTCTTAGAAATGTAGTCACTAGTTTCAACCGCTACTGTACCAACCAAGACAGGCTGACCTTTTTGGTAACGAGCCTTAACATCTTCAACAACCGCCTTAAACTTAGCCTCGATACTTGCATAAAGAAGGTCTGAGTGGTCAATACGTTGAACAGGACGGTTTGTTGGGATTGGAATAACACGAATGTTGTAAATTTCACGGAATTCTTCTTCCTCGGTCTTACCTGTACCCGTCATTCCAGACAATTTTTTGTACATACGGAAAAGGTTTTGGTAAGTGATTGAGGCAGATGTCTTAGTTTCATCCTGGATTGGCACACCTTCTTTGGCTTCAATGGCTTGGTGCAATCCATCAGAATAACGACGACCTTCCATGGTACGACCTGTAAATTGGTCAACGATCAAGATTTCTTGTTCTTCGCTCACCACATAATCAATATCGAGAAGCATGATATAGTTAGCACGAAGGGCGTTATCGATAAAGTGAGTCAGAGCTACGTTTTCGATGTCATAGAGATTGTCAAGTTTGAAATAGCTTTCAGCCTTGTCAATCCCTGAATCAGACAAACCAATAGTTTTAGACTGTACATCGATGATGTAGTCGTCTTTGTCCAAAGATTTTACATAGTGGTCTGCCATGTGGTAGAGCTGACTGGTTTCAACTGCATTAGCACCTGATACGATCAAAGGTGTACGGGCCTCATCAATCAAGATTGAGTCAACCTCATCGACCAAGGCATAGTTAAGCGGACGTTGTACCATGTTTTCAGCACGAACGACCATGTTATCACGAAGGTAGTCAAATCCGATTTCTGAGTTGGTTGAGTAGGTAATATCACACTCATAGGCTTCTTTTTTCTCCATTGGAGATTTGGCAGCCAAGTTAATCCCTACTGACAAACCAAGCCATGAGTACAATTCACCCATCTCAGTCGCATCACGTTCTGACAGGTATTCATTGACCGTAACTACGTGAACCCCTTTGCCTGAAAGGGCATTGAGGTATACCGGCATAGTCGCAGTCAAGGTTTTTCCCTCCCCTGTACGCATCTCTGGCACGTCACCATGGTGAAGAACGATTCCCCCCATGACCTGAACCTTATATGGGAAGAGACCTAGGACACGTTTAGCACCTTCACGGACAACCGCAAATGCTTCATAAAGCAATGAATCCAGTGATTCTCCATTTTGATAACGTTCTTTAAATTCAACTGTTTTTGCTTTTAGTTGGTCATCTGTCAAAGCAGCCATTTGGTCTTCGTATTTGAAAACCTTGTCAGCCATCTTTTCCAGACGACGGATTTCTCCTTTATCATTTTCGATAATTGTTTTTAAAATATTAGCCATGTTTTTCCTTACTTTAAATTCCGAATATTTTAGAATGTTCTTTTAATTTTAGCACAATTACTGATTATTTTCAAGGAAGAATCCCCATTTTGAAAAGGAAAAAGAGGCTAGTTTCCAAGCTAACCTCTCTGATTTTTATGATACTTTAATTGCCAAAAATCGGCAAAATCGCAAATAGGATAAATAGATTTATCCAAAGAGAAAGACAACAGATAAGTCCAAAAACAAAGAGACTGACTTTCTTGGACAGCAAGGCCATCAAAATCGACAGAATTCCAAAAACTAGTAAAACTTTCTGCATGATTAAGAGATTGATAGATATTCCCAGAACTGGTTTATCCCAAGGAACAAAGAAGAAAGCCAGCCAGATCAGCAGAACTAAACCAATATAGAATTTAGAATATTGTGTAATAAATGATTTTAGACGTGTCATAAGCTACCTCCTATCAACACAAACCATATAAATCAATGCCTTCCGCCTTTAGATTGTCCTAGTTCCCGTCTCAAGCGAAACATGTTTTTGAAAAAGATATAGGTTAACCAGTCACTGCCTAGAGATAAGACTATCAGAAGCAACCAAACACCCCAATCACTAGCATCTGATACATAATCTAGAACAAAAGGGAAAAATAAGAATGAAAAAATTGTCATATCCATGCTAAACAGAGCTAAAAGGGAAATATAAATCCAGTAAAAATAGTATAAGATGGGGAAAATTTACTATCTCTGTTGGCCTTTTCAATCCAGCTGAAAAAGTAAAAACAGGGAAATAGGATTATCAATTTAAACAAATGTTTCATCACCAGCCCCCTCTATTTGATAGCGTTTTCTTTACCTTCATTCTATCAAAAAAATCTGGAAATGTCATTCCAGATTCTACTTTTTTATTTGCGTTTTCTTGCGATGAGATGGATTGGTGTTCCCTCAAAGACAAAGGCCTTGCGGATTTGATTTTCCAAGAAACGCAAGTAAGAAAAGTGCATGAGTTCTTCTTCGTTGACAAAGATGACAAAGGTTGGTGGTTTGGTTGCCACTTGGGTCGCATAGAAAATCTTGAGACGTTTTCCTTTGTCTGTCGGTGTTGGATTGATGGCAATAGCATCCATAATCACATCGTTCAAGACAGCTGATGGGATACGTGTGTTTTGACTTTCGCTGATTTGCTTGATCATCTCAGGCAGTTTGTGGAGACGTTGCTTGGTCAAAGCAGATACAAAGATAATCGGTGCGTAAGGTAGATATTGGAACTGCTCACGGATATCTTCTTCCCAGTTTTTCATAGTGTGGTTATCTTTTTCAAGTGTATCCCACTTATTGACCACGATAATCATCCCTTTACCAGCTTCATGGGCAAATCCTGCGATACGCTTGTCGTATTCACGAATGCCTTCTTCCGCATTGATGACCATCAAGACCACATCTGAACGGTCAATAGCACGCATGGCACGCATGACAGAGTATTTCTCAGTATTTTCATAAACCTTACCAGACTTACGCATACCAGCCGTATCAATCATGGTAAACTCTTGACCATCTGTATCTGTAAAGTGTGTATCGATGGCGTCACGAGTTGTTCCAGCAACGGGACTAGCAATGACACGGTCTTCACCCAAGATAGCATTGATCAAGCTTGATTTTCCAACATTAGGACGACCAATCAAGCTAAACTTAATCACATCTGGATTTTCTTCTTCATATTCATTTGGAAGATTTTCTACGATGGCGTCTAGCACATCCCCTGTACCGATACCATGGACAGATGAGATAGGCAGTGGTTCACCTAAACCGAGAGCATAGAAATCATAGATATCATTTCGCATCTCAGGGTTATCCACCTTGTTAACCGCAAGAATAACTGGTTTGTGGGTCTTATAAAGCTTACGAGCTACGTATTCATCTGCATCAGTAATTCCTTCCTTACCAGACACGACAAAGACGATAACATCTGCTTCTTCCATGGCAATTTCTGCCTGGTGCTTGATTTGTTCCATGAAAGGAGCATCGACATCATCGATTCCTCCCGTATCAATCATGCTAAAGGAACGATTGAGCCACTCACCCGTTGCATAGATACGGTCACGTGTCACTCCTTCGACATCTTCTACAATGGAGATTCGCTCACCAGCGATCCGATTAAATAGGGTTGATTTCCCAACATTGGGACGTCCTACAATGGCAATAGTTGGTAGGGCCATAATTTCTCACTTTCTACAATAACTTCTTCTGTTCAAGATTTTTTCTAGTTGAGCTTGGTTCAGCTTGACCAAACTGTTCTGCTAGGCGCTGACTCCAGCTTGTGGTCGCACGTGCTCCAGCATAGTCCGCCTGTACACGGTCATAAGCCTCAATCGCATCAACTGTTTGTTCCTGGTATTCTTCCTCAAACACCACTTGATTCAATGGCAAGCGAGGTTTGACTTCATGTTCTTCATTTGGTATTCCTAGTGCCATCCCAAAGACAGGATAGGTGTAGTCAGGCAGGTTAAAAAGTTCTGCCACCTCTTCTGACTTGTAACGCACCAAGCCAATAATAACACCACCATAGCCCAAACTTTCAGCTGCCAGCAAGGCATTTTGACCTGCAAGGGCCGCATCGACCGAACTAATCAAGAGACCTTCTACACCTTGAGGTTGGAAGGTATCCGTATGGAGTCGTGCTCCCTTTTCTGCTCGGTTCAAATCCCCGACAAAGAGAAGGAAAACAGCTGACTGGCGAATGGCTTCTTGAGGCACCAATTCATACAAGGCATCTTTCTTTTCTTGACTTCGTACCACAATCACAGAGTAGGATTGGAAATTCTTCCAAGACGAGGCCATTTGGGCTGCTGTCAGGATTTCAGTCAAGTCTTCCTGAGGAAGGGCTCGCTCCTTAAATCTTCGAACAGACTTATGAGCTTTCATCAGTTTAATCGTTTCTGTCATCGACGGTTTACTCCTTCTAAACGAGTCTCCTCAGCCAAATAACGGATGCGTTCCATGACGCGTCTGGCTTCCCAGGTTTCGTCATTTCCATGTTTCCCTTTAGCGAAATGCAACTCCAATTCTTCAAAGTTGAAGTTGGATGTGAAAAAGGTCGGTAAATCTTCCTGCATCCGATATTGGAGAATGACCTGCAGGATTTCGTCACGCACCCAAGGTGTTGATTGCTCGGCACCAATGTCATCTAAAATCAGGACTTCAGAAAGCTTAAGCTCATCCACCAAGGTCTTAACATTGCCATCACCGATAGCATTTTTGACATCTATGACAAAGCTAGGATAGTGGAGGAGAGTTGATGAAACACCGCGTTTTTCTGATAAATCATGAGCCAAGGCAGCCACCATGAAACTTTTGCCCACACCAAAGTCTCCATATAAGTAAAGACCTTTTCGAATAGCTGGATATTGCTCCACGAAGGCTAATAGTTTTTCAAAAACTGGCAAGCGCCCCAAATCATCCAAGTCAACTTGAGCTAAACTAGCTTTCCTGAGACTGGCTGGCAGATTGATTAACTTGAGACGGTTCTTAATAGCCGCTTCTTTCTCAGCCGCGATTAGTTCAGGAGTTTCTTCGTAAGAAACATCCGCATAGCCATGATTCATAATCAAAATCGGCTTGTAGCCTTTGGCAATATAATCCGTATCACCACGGAGAAACTTGTCACGCTCGGTAATGTACTGATTAAACTTGGAGATACTGCGATTTAATTCCTCTGGAGTAAGGGATTCTTGCTGGATAAAGGCCGCAACATCAGGGTCCTTCATGATTTTCTGGACCAAATCTTGATAATGAAAACGGCTAGGTTGACGTTTGAGTACGTCTCCGACACTTTCCATCTAATCTCCTCCTTTTTCTAATCGAGCTAATAGTTCTTGTTTCTTACGTTCCAATTCCAGACGAGTTTTCTCGCTGGTTTCATTCTTATAATCTGGATTGCTCCACTTGGGTACATTGGACTTGGTAGGACTCGGTTTACTGCCTTTTTGAGCCTGACTCTTCTGCCCACGCTCACGGATTCGCAGGACTGCTTCTTCTGCCGAATGAATCTTTTGATAGACATAGTCATTGGCTACCTTCATGGCATATTTCTCGTTGATGTTTGCCGAATCCACCTTATTAAAGGTCAATAAGAGAATGATATTGATGACTTCGTCCAGCAAGCCCAAGCCAGCCATCTGTTGCAAGAGTTCTCTTTCTGTTTGGGTAATGGTCCCCTTGCGTGTTTGCTTGATTTCTGCCAAGAACTGCAGGGCAGTTTTACTTTTGGCTTCTTTGATAATGGTTGCTTCCTTAGAATTAAAGTCAGAGGAAACCGGTTTTTGAGCAATTTTTTCTCGCATGCGTCTGGTTGAAATAACCTGGGAAACAGCTGTTGACTTGGCCAATTGATAAGTCTCAAACCAAGTCCACTTCTTTTCTTCTGCAATAGCAAACAGGTTCAAGACATCAGACTGCTCATCCGCAAAACGCAGTCCATCTCGAGCCATAAGCTGACGAAAATGGTCTAAGTCAAAATCATTGGCCACTTTCTTCTTGAGACCAAGGTTTTCTTGACTTCCCAGTTCTGCCAAGTCTGGAAAGACTTGATTGAGTGAGACAGGTATTTCTTCTCCCTCAGCACTATCAACTTTCAAATCCTCCACAGCTGCATCGCCAATCTTTTTCTCCAAAAGTCTGCGATAAACAGGATGCTCCAAGAAGTCTTGACTAGATAGAGGAGCATGGAGGGCTAGCTGATAAACATCCCCCTTTTGATAGAGGGTCAAGAGATTGAAAGCAGACAGGATTTTCAGGGATTTTATCAGTCTATCCATCCCAAAGTTGAGATGGTTAAGAATGCTTGAAAAAAGATATTCCTTTCTACCATTATCCCAAAAACTAATCGTATAAAGATAAAGGCTCAGTGCCTCCTGACCGATAATCGGGAGGTAGCACTGTACCAGAGATGAGGTATCTTGCGACACCCGATTATTCTTTAGATAAGAAAAACGGTCAATTGGCTTCATTTATCTTTCCTTTTTCTTTTTAGAGGACTGGGTAATTTGTTGGAGCAAGCTCTCTAGCTCACTGACATCCTTAAAACTACGATAGACACTGGCAAAACGTACATAGGTAATCTCATCCAACTCAGCCAACTCCTCCATGACAAGTGAACCAATATCCTCACTTTGAATTTCATTTTCATTTCGACCACGGAGTTTCTGTTCGATACGATTGACTACCATGTTGATTTCATCACTTGACACAGGACGTTTCTGGGCTGAGCGGATAATCCCATTAAAGATTTTATCTCTGGAGAACTGTTCCCGTGTGCCATCTTTTTTAACAACCACTAAGGTTCTTTCTTCTACCCGTTCGTAGGTTGTAAAACGGTGCTGGCATTCGTCGCACTCACGTCTTCTACGAATGGTGTTCCCTTCTTCTGCTTGGCGACTATCGATAACACTTGACTTGGTAGCCCCACATTTTGGACAACGCATCCTTTCCCTCCTTATCGTTTTCTTTTCATTATACCATTTTTTAAGCGATTCCCAAAACAATTCTTCTTTTTGCTTGACAAGTTTTTTGTTTTGTTGTATTATTTAATTAAGACAAAAGGATAAAAGAAAGGAGACCAAGATGTCCTGGACATTTGACAACAAAAAACCCATCTATTTACAGATTATGGAGAAAATCAAGCTTCAGATTGTTTCCCATACACTGGAACCCAATCAACAACTTCCAACCGTGAGAGAGCTAGCTAGCGAGGCCGGTGTCAATCCAAACACCATCCAAAGAGCCTTGTCAGACCTTGAACGAGAAGGATTTGTCTACAGCAAGCGCACAACTGGACGATTTGTGACTGAGGATAAGAAGCTAATCGCCCAATCACGCAAACAATTATCGGAAGAAGAATTGGAACACTTCGTTTCCTCCATGACCCATTTTGGCTATGAAAAAGAAGAACTACCAGGCGTAGTCGGCGATTATATTAAAGGAGTTTAAGCCTATGTCATTACTAGCATTTGAAAATGTATCCAAATCTTATGGAGCAACACCAGCTCTTGAAAATGTTTCCCTTGACATTCCAGCTGGAAAAATTGTTGGTCTCCTTGGGCCAAACGGCTCAGGAAAAACAACATTGATTAAACTAATCAATGGCCTCTTACAACCAGATCAAGGACGTGTCCTTATCAACGACATGGACCCAAGTCCAGCAACCAAGGCCATCGTAGCGTATTTGCCTGATACGACCTATCTCAATGAGCAAATGAAGGTCAAAGAAGCCCTAACCTACTTCAAGACCTTCTATAAAGATTTCAATCTGGAACGTGCCCATCATCTACTTGCAGACCTAGGTATTGATGAAAATAGTCGTCTCAAGAAACTATCAAAAGGAAACAAGGAAAAGGTACAACTGATTTTGGTTATGAGCCGTGATGCCCGTCTCTACGTTCTGGACGAACCTATTGGTGGAGTGGACCCAGCAGCCCGTGAGTATATCCTCAATACCATTATCAATAACTACTCACCAACTTCTACCGTTTTGATTTCTACCCACTTGATTTCTGATATCGAGCCAATCTTGGATGAAATTGTCTTCCTCAAAGACGGAAAAGTCGTCCGTCAAGGAAATGTAGATGATATTCGCTATGAGTCAGGTGAATCCATTGACCAACTCTTCCGTCAGGAATTTAAGGCCTAAGCAAAGGAGATTATTATGTTTTGGAATTTAGTTCGCTACGAATTTAAAAATGTTAACAAGTGGTATTTAGCTCTTTATGGTGCTGTTCTCTTCCTCTCTGTTCTTATTGGAATTCAGACACAATCCTTAATCAAACTACCTGAAAAAAATCTATCTGTTCTACTTTTTTTTCTATCTACTGTCTTTGGTGGTTTGATGGTTACACTTGTGATTTCAACTATCTTCTTGATTATTAAACGATTCAAAGGAAGTGTCTATGACCGACAAGGCTATCTGACTTTAACCTTGCCAGTTTCTGAACACCATATCATCACAGCCAAACTAATCGGTGCCTTTATCTGGTCGTTGATTAGCACTGCTGTCTTACTCCTATGTATCTATATTATCTTATTGTCAACAAATTCTGATGAAGTTCAACTTTCTACTCTTCTGTCATTTGTTGCAGAACATTTTACCGGCTTTAGTCTTACTGTCTTATCCTTCCTACTAAATACCATTTCTGGAATCCTCTGCATCTACTTGGCCATTTCCATTGGACAACTGTTCAATGAATACCGTACAGCACTCGCTGTTGCAGCCTACATTGGTATCCAAATCGTCATAGGATTTATTGGAGTTTTCTTCAATACCAGTACTAACTTCTATGTCAATTCACTTGCAGGATTTAATGATAATTTCTATATTGGAGCAAGTACAGGAATTTTTGAAGAACTCATATTCATAGCTATCTTTTACCTCGGAACCTACTATATTTTGAAAAACAAGGTTAATTTGCAATAGTTTTTAAATAATTTTTACCTAGATATATAACATACTCATAGGACAAAAAGTCTTTAAAATCAGAAAACGCATAATATCAAGTGTTAAAAATCCTTGATATTATGCGTTTTATTGTTAGAAAATTTGCTTTATTTTCTCCTCTAATTGAGTTTTTGCCCAGCCTCAAAACACCAACTTCATTTTACCTACCAAGCACAGTCATTCGTCATTTATTTTTTCCAATATTATCTACGAACTTTGATAAAAAGAGAGGTACCATAGCTATAAAAACTTGCCCTCTTTCTCCCCATGCAAATAAAACGACTGCAAGAACAGCTGAAAAGATTGCTAAACATATAGATATTAGACGACATATTTTCTTATTATTCATAGCACTGCTCCTTTACTTCATAAATATTTTACAATAGATTTTAGTTGAAAGTATAAAAGAAACCCCAATCATGATACTGACCAAAATTATGATACTTATAACTAGAAGGAAATGATTAGCTGAACTAATCCAGTTAATGAAAATCATGCCGAAAGTCGTTTTCTGAAGACCATACACTAATCCCATAACTAACGATAGTACCAGTATATTGACAATCGTATTTCCAAAAGCACCAAAGGCATATACGGAAGGAAGCAATAAGGCTACATACATGATTCCAAAGATTACTCCAATCAATGCCATAATTAAATGTAGATTGAGACTGTATTGATTAAACATGACATGGGTAGCAAGACTTAAACTCAATACTATAGAACTTACCAAAAGAATAAAAGAAATACAAGAGAGATACCGCGCTAAAATTATCTTAGATTTTGAAATTGGAAAAACTCCTACAAATTGATTCCAACCATTCTCACTATCTGATACAACTAAAGTTGTGGGAAGAGAAGCTAAACTTATTGGTAACACTATTAGTAAAAAAATTGTCCCCGATTCTCTTGCAAAGATTGTAATTAAGAATAAGGCTAAGGCAATAAATATTCTATTGATTATCTTTACTTTATTTAAAATAAGTTGCGCATCTTTATATAGTAGTCCTTTCATTTATTCGTTCTCCTTTGACTAAAAACAATAAAATTTCCCAAAGCGTTGCATAATTACTCTCGTCTTTACTCTTGTCAGATACAACTACTAAATATCGAACACTATCACCCTCTTCTAATTTATAATAAATGTCTACTTGATCCATATTGTTCTTTATTTCTGTTTTAATCATAAATCGGTTCAATAAATTTTCTCTGTCTCCCTCTAGAAGAATCTCCCCATTATGGATAAAAATAAAATAATCTGCCGCCTGTTCTAAGTCACTCAAAATATGTGAAGATAAGATTACAGTCATATTCTCTTTTTTAACATACTCTTCTAAAATAGATAAGATCTCTCGCCTAACAATAGGATCCAAGCCACTTGTGGCCTCATCTGCAATTAATAGTCTCGGGCGATGAGCGAGTGCAGACGCAAAATTAAGTTTCACCACCATTCCTCTGGAAAATTCTTTCATCTGTTTTTGAGATGGTAAGTTAAACTTTTGAATAAAAGTGTAAAATAACTTTTTATCCCAACTAGGATAAATCATGCTCATCATTCTTTCAACTTGCTCCACCGAAAATGAAACTGGAAAAAAGTTTTGTTCTAAGACAACCCCTAGTTTCGATTTAATATCTTGCTCATGCTCTGAATAAGTTTGTTCAAAAACCCTTATACTATCCTTCTCAATCTGTAGTTGATTTAAAATCAGATTCAGTAAAGTAGATTTACCAGCTCCGTTTTCACCAATCAGTCCAATAACCTTACCTTCCGGAATCTCTAAGTTACGGACTTGCAATTGAAAATCCCCATACTGCTTGGTTAAATTTTTTATATTAACTATTGATCTGGCTCTCATGTTAACACCTCATCTAAATTATAACATCATGTATAAAATCGTTAAGCTATTCCCTAAAAAAATAAGACTCGCCAATAAAATATTAACTTTATTTGGCACATTAAGTTTTTTTAATTCCAGTAACATCAGCAAAGAAACTAGAACATAGTTAATAACACTAATAAATATAAAATACTGGTTAGTTATTTTCGTTCCTAATCCTAATATTATTAACACAAAATTAGCAATAGAATAAGCTGATATATATG
>NZ_RJNZ01000007.1:0-94299 GCF_003942865.1 Streptococcus mitis
GAACTATAACTTTCTCATGAATCAGGTCAAGAACTTGGACAACTCGATCATCCAGTATGAAAGTAATCATGCGAGTCAGGATTTGGTTGCCTTTAAGGAACTCTTGTCTGCGACCAAGGCCTTGATCGCAGAGCATGCAGGGAAGACACGGACTGTAGGGACTTATCAGTCGGGTGATTTCGCCAAACTCCAGTCTGTCCAACGCTTTGCGATAGCCTACCAACAGGCGAGCAAGCAGATGGAGAGTCGTGTTGAACGCGTACAAGCTGCTCAGGAGCGGGACAAGGCTCGTTTTGAAGCCTTGGCTGCAGAGGATCGAGCCAAGAACGGTTGGAAAGACCTAGCTATTGGTGTGGTGACCGTTGCGATTGGTGCTTTAGCGATTTGGGCAACTATGGGGGCAGCGACACCCTTGGTTGTTGGGGCTGGCTTAACCGCAGGAATTGGAACAGCGGCTTATGGGGCGTCTAATGCAGGGGAAGGGATTCATAACATCCAACTTGGAAATGCAGGGGATACCCATACGAAATCCTATAATCTCATCCGAGATACGCTTTTTATGGGGAACGACAAGCTGTATCATCAGGTTGGTGGGATCTTTGTGACAGCGAGTTCTATCATGATTCCCATAGGGCAGACTCAGAGCGTTGTCAAGGGCTTGACCCAGTTTGCGATAGGGGAAGCCGGTGCCTATACAGCGGGTCAGGTTGCCTATCATGGGACTAAGCTCCTAGGTGGTAGTGAGGAAGACGCCCAAACCGCAAACTTTATCGGGAATATCGTAGGAGGTTATGCGGCCTCCTCAGCAGCCAGCAAGTTTAGTTTGAATCAACCTGTTTCTTCAAATCGATATTCAAAAATAGATTTTAGTCAAACTGACTTTGATATTGAGTTAATAAGAGGTAGATTGAAAACTGATCCAGATACGGCTTTCTTCTGGTCAGGACGAACAGAGGGTATTGGAGGAATGGATGTTGCGAAAAAAATAGCAAAAAATAAAGGAGGAGTTACATTAGAATCTACGATTGATGATACGAATATTGTAATGCCTGAATGGGATTTTAATACTTCTTCAAGTGTAACAGTTTGGGAGGAAGCTTCGAATGTTTACGCAGAGCAAGTATCTGGTGAAATAAGAGCTGTAGTTGGTAGCGAACTACGACCAGGAAATATTTGGGAAAACATCGAACTACCAAGATTGAAGGTCAATCCAAATGTTACTAAGGTTACAACAATAGATCCTAAAACAGGTGTAGAAAAAATTATATTCGAGAGGTAGAAATGAAAATTACAGGAACAAGATCAACAATTACTTTTGATTTAGAGAATGGTTTCCTCTTAAAAGCACAAGGAGAATTGTTGATCAATAAAAAATTTGTTGTTTATAAAGATAGTATGACACATTGGGAATCCCCTCATGAAAATCTTCCGATAACTCAAAGAGAAATAGATAATATTATTAACATAGCTAAAAAAATGGAGAGCGATCAAACTATTCACTTAGACTTCATATAATTATGTTGAATCCTATATATTCTAAGAGAACCCGTGGCAATAGATATCCCTTATGACTCAATTAAGAATTTGAAAGTTCCGAGTGCTAATGAAGCATCATCTTTTAAAGGATATTAGAAACCAGGTGGCCGTACTTATCCAGGAAATATGCCAGAAGCAGTCATTGACGAAGTTCCGTGGGGAGAATTTACAATTAGAAAATTAGGAGGCGATTAAAATGAGTTTAACTAAAATAACATGGGAAGAATTTGATACCTTTGATAAGATTGAGTCACCGAAAGGATATGATTTTCGAAGACATGAAGGGAAATATTACACTTTTGGAGAGTTTGGAGTAGCTTCAGTTCGTCGTGTCTTTGAAATTAATCCTTCTGATTTTAATGAATATTTATTAGGCAGGAGGACGGCACGTGAAATTGATTTTAAAGCTCAGAACGATTGTTGGCCACCGACGGAAGAAGAAAAGAAAGTTAGTGAGAAACAATTTGTATTAAAAGGCTTAACTCCTTTAATAGCTAGTCCTAAGAGTTGGGAATTATTTACTCAGGAAGAGCTTGAGACATTAATTCCACTTGCGGAAAAAAATGGATTGACTGGAGAGGTAAGCTTCCAGATGATTATGTATCACCATTGAAATAGCTTGTAAGAAACTTGTTTATACACTGTTAGTTGTGGATAAGTTCTTGGATGACTTGGGTGGTCGTTCAGTTGATTAAAAAGAGTTTTTTAGTATCTAGATTAACGGTTTGATGCCCAAAAGTAGTTGCTACGGAACATAAAAATCACTAATCGGCAAAATGTGATTAGTGATTAGATTGATGGTGTGAACTTTTCGGTAAGATCTAGCTCATTTCGTGTATTTTTAGGGTAAAATTCACACCATTTAATTGAGAGTTATTCAAATTAGATGAAAAATTGTTTTCTGAAAAAGAGAGAAAACATTGATTTTAAGCACATGTTGAAACTTATTCGAATAGAAATGTTTCAAACCAGGTCTTAAGAAAGCTCGTAAAGCATCACAATTCTCAAAACGTTAATCAATACGATTATATCAACGTTTCAAAGCACTCAAGAGTTTACCTCATGGGTGCTTTTTTCGTGTTTTTTTGAAAAGTTTACCTCAAAGTTCACCTTATTGATTTAGAGATTCTAAAGTTAATGCACCAACTGCAATAGGAACTACATTCGAAGTATTGACATAAATCTGAGTTGTACTTGTATCGCTATGTGTCAATGCTTCAGAAATATCTTCTAAGCTCATTCCTGCTTGTTTAGCAAGTGTTGCTCCTGTATGTCGTAGTTTATGAGGTGTAGCATGTGCCAGCTCTTTATGTCGCTTTCTAATGCTTTTCATTTTATTGTTTAGATAGTCAGCATGTAAAGGATTATTGATGTTTCCTTTTGTGTCGATATATGTGAAAACGAATTGTTCTGGGTTACTGATGATGCCAAACTTTGCTAGTTCATATTTTTGTTGCTCTTTCCAAGAGGTAAGAAGCTTAAGTAAGTCATTAGAAATAGAGAAAATAGTTTTCTTGTTTCCTTTAGTAAGTTTTACTTGTCCATATCTATCTAAAGCTTGAATTAGCTGAATTTGTGATTTTGAAAAATCGATATGTTTCCATTGAAGAGCATATGTTTCGGATTTTCTATCGCCTAAGAAAAAAGTGAGATAAAATAGGACATAATCTTTAAGGGTTATTTTATTATTATCTAAATCTTATCGAAATGCTGAGAACCATTCTTGGAGTTGTTCATGAGTTAGATATAAATCTTACTATCTCTTTGACTCTGCAAGTTGAATCTTTTTAGTAGCCTTTATTCTTCTTAACATTTTTGCAACTTTATTAGCTTCTATATACTCAAGTTCTTCTGCCTAGTCAAAGATAGAATGAATTGCACCCCAAAAGCTAGATTTTTTCTGTCTAACTTTTTGGGGTCAGTTCAATAATCATTCTGTTTTATATATACTAAGACATCCATATAAATTCATGGATGTTTTTTGATTTATATATAGAAAAAGAGAAGACCGGCTGGTCTTCTCTTTGGGGGAACTAGAATCATTGAAAAGAATTAAGTAAAGATTTTAATTAGTCTTTGAAATTCTTTTGGAAGATGAGTAGAGACAATACTGAAGTAATAGCAGCCAAGAATAAGAAGGCATTTGCTTCTTGCTCTCCAGTTGCTGGGAGTTGTTTTTCCTTATTGTGTTTAACTGTAGTAGCAACAGGTGCTTTTTCATCTTTGCTTGGTGAATCTTCTGTTACAACTGCAGGAGCTGGCTTTTCAGTTTCTCTAGGTAGAACATACTCAGGGAGAGTCACAACTGGTGGAGTATCTGTTCCTACAGAACTTTGTTTAGTTCCAACCTCAATTACTCTATCTAGAGCTGGAGTTGATTCAGTTTGAACTACCTTACGATTGTTACCATCTATTTCGACATACTCAATTAGCAGGCCGTCTTTCCCTTCTGCTAGAACTTTCTCTTTTCCTTTATCTAAGTTTGGATTTTCGTGACGGATAGTCTTGAATGGTACTGCCTTCTTGACAATATCCAAGCTTGGAAGTTTAAAGACAAGGTCCTTAACCCCTTCTTCAGGACTTGAAGAAGTAATTGGTTTTTCAGGTTCTTTTGGTAGAAGGTACTCAGGAAGAGTTACAACTGGTGGAGTATCTGTTCCTACAGAGCTTTGTTTCGTTCCAACTTCAATCACTCGGTCTAGAGCTGGAGTTGATTCAGTTTGAACTACCTTACGATTGCTGCCATCTACTTCGACATACTCGATTATAGCACCATCTTTCCCTTCTGCTAGAACTTGTTCTTTCCCTTTGTCTAATTGTGGATTTTCGCGACGGATAGTCTTGAATGGTACTGCCTTCTTGACAATATCCAAGCTTGGAAGTTTAAAGACAAGGTCCTTAACCCCTTCTTCAGGACTTGAAGAAGTAATTGGTTTTTCAGGCTCTTTTGGTAGAAGGTACTCAGGAAGAGTCACAACTGGTGGAGTATCTGTTCCTACAGAACTTTGTTTAGTCCCAACTTCAATCACTCGGTCTAGAGCTGGAGTTGATTCAGTTTGAACTACTTTACGATTGCTGCCATTTACTTCGATATACTCGATTATAGCACCATCTTTCCCTTCTGCTAGAACTTGTTCTTTCCCTTTGTCTAATTGTGGATTTTCGCGACGGATAGTCTTGAATGGTACTGCCTTCTTAACAATATCCAAACTTGGGAGTTGGAGGACAAGCTCTTTAACCCCTTCTTCAGGACTTGAAGAAGTAATTGGTTTTTCAGGCTGTTTTGGTTCAACTGGTTGTTCTGGTTGGCTAGGTTGCAATTGCTTGATTTGTTCAAGAGCGTTATTGAGAGCTTTATTGACGTCTTCTTGAGTCTTAGCGTCTTGGATAGCTGCGATTGCTTTATCAGTAATTTCAACTAATTTTTTCTTAGCATCGTTGTTAGCACCAAGTTCAGCTACTTTTTTCTCGATAGCTTCAGTCAGGCTAGCCATAGCCTTATCATAATTGATTTCAGGCTGTTCCGGTTGTTTTGGTTCAACCGGTTGTTCTGGTTGGCTAGGTTGCAATTGCTTGATTTGTTCAAGAGCGTTATTGAGAGCTTTGTTGACGTCTTCTTGAGTCTTAGCGTCTTGAATAGCTGCGATTGCTTTATCAGTAATTTCAACTAATTTTTTCTTAGCATCGTTGTTAGTACCAAGTTCAGCCACTTTTTTCTCGATAGCTTCAGTCAAGCTAGCCATAGCCTTATCATAATTGATTTCAGGCTGTTCAGGCTGTTTTGGTTCAACTGGTTGTTCTGGGCTTGTTTCGTCTCCAGGTTTTTGGTAATTTTCATCTTTGCTAAGAATATCTTGCAAAGTAGTGACTGTTGACATCACATCTTGTACATTTACCGTATCAGAATTTAATTGTGCAGTGAGTTTATCAAGATTAGACTTGAACGCTTGGCGTGCAGTTGCAGTATCTTTTAATCCAGCAGGATTAAAGTTAGATAAATCTTCTTTCCATTTAGAGATAGATTGAAGGATTTCTGCTTTGCTGTATAGCTCGCTACCTTCGCCTTGTGTAATGAATTGATCCACTTGCATACCAATATTTTTGGTCAAATCATTCTTGTCAGGGTCTAGTTGGAGAGTTACTGCGTGCAAGTTTTCATCAAGTCCTTTTAGGCTGACTAGAGTCTGGTCACCTTGGCGTTGGGCAGCGTGACCGCTAAAGTATTTCTTGCCATCAATAGTCGAAGCATTTCCCATACCATCTTGGTAAGGAACTTCTTTACCATCTAAGAAGACCTTGTAGATACCATGACCTGGGTCTACAAATCCTTTGATTTCTAAGCCTGTACCATAGAAATAAGCAGTCACAGTTGTCTTTTTCTTCTGTTCCTCTGTCAGATGTCCAAATGATACCCATGATTCAGTATTTTGGTATTTGCCAGAAGAGTTGGTTTCGTGTCTCCAGCCAGGACTGTAATCTAATTGGCTAGCCTGGTCGTCGTAATTTGTCTGATTCGTCTTCAATAAATCAGCCTTCATTACTCGAATAGTTGCGTCGGTAGCAAAACCGAGTAGGGCACCATCAGACGCAGAAGTGAGTTTGGCTTTGAAGTCAAAGATTGAGTCAGCTTGTTCGGTGAAGTCGATAGTTGGAATGGTAACAGTTTTCTCTGTTTCACCATCTGCAAAGGTCACATCTTGAGTTGTATCTTGGTAAACCTTACCGTGAACACCTGTTCCAGGTTCCGTAATGAAGCGAACGGTAGCAGCTCCCTTGCTTCCACCAACACGCTTAATTGTAACAGTAACAGGTTTTCCTTTTTCGACATCGTAAGAAGTTGCTTCAAGCTCAAACATACCCTTGCTGTTATTGTTTAGAGTGTAGATTCCTTCTGTAGCAATTGGTTCACCTGTTTTGTTAACGAGAGTAATAGTGTGTTCTCCAGGTGCTAAATCACCAGTTTCGTAAACTTTTTGGCTACGTTTACGGCTACTGTTCTTGGTTTGTACATCTGCGACTTTTTGACCATCCACGAATACAGACATTTCACCATGGCTTGGATCTACTGTTGATACAACATAAGCCTTGGTTCCTGTGAAACGGTAAGTGACTTTGGCGTCTTTCTTGTTGGTCCACATAGAAGTACCGCGGATACCTTCCGATTCATTGTACCAAGTTGTACCTTCCTTGTCAGCCGTTGTATTTGAGTGGTATTCTAGTCCAAGAGGATATCCATCATTCTTTTCGATAGTGCTCGGAGTTTTATAGACTGAGAAGTTGGTTAGGATTGGTGTGGCTTGTGAACCAGTAATCGTAACTCGGATTTTTTGTGCTTCTACAGGTTGACCCTGGATCAAACGACGATAGCCTACGGTTGAACCTTCACCATATGGAACCCAACGTCCGTTGATTTCGACTTCAATCTTGAATCCAGAAATACGTTGTCCTTTGGCAATATCTTCCTTGAGTTCTACGACGTCAAAACGTCTCTTTTGTCCTAAATCAACTGTGAAGCTACCAGTTGTAGCATCATTTGAAAGTGCCCAGCTAGTATCATCTTTACCGTCTGTAAGGTGGCTTTCTTTGTAGAGATGGTTCTGACGAGTAGAACTTGCTGTGACAGTCGCTCCTTTGGCAAAGTCAGTCGCATACATTTGGTCTAGGGTCGCCTTGAATTCTTTCAAGCGAGCCACGTCAGCATCTGCGAATTTACCTTCTTTGTTTGGTGGAATGTTGAGAAGAAGTGGCGTTCCACGACCAACAGACTTGAAGTAGATATCCATCAATTCTTTGAGGGATTTTGGTTGCTGGTTATCGTGGTAGAACCAACCAGAACGGATTGAAACGTCAGCTTCCCCTACAGAGTACATATCTCCGTCAGGGTCACCGTGGTTAAGGTATTCGTTCTTAACATTTTCGGTGATGTTTGCTTTCTTGACCTTATGCCATACAGGGTCACCGGCGATACCACGCTCATTTCCAATCCAACGGATACTTGTTGGTTCGGCAGAGAAGATAGCGATATCTCCTTCAGCTTCCTTGATGTATTTGAACCACTCATCAAAAGTATAGGTTACTTTTTGGGCACCACTACCGCGTGCTCCATCCATCCAAACTTCGATAAATTTACCCTTATTACCGTATTTTGGATTACCAAGGATTTCTTTTAGTTGATTGAGGTAGTATTCGTTGTATTCTTTTTGAGTAGCTACCTTATATTTAGGGCTATTAACATCCCATGGTGATAGGTAAACACCCATGTTCATATCGTATTTGGTAGCCGATTTAGAGATTTCTTCTAGAAGGTCACCTTTTCCATCTTTCCATGGACTTGCAGCTACGGTATGATTTGTATATTTAGATGGGTAAATAACGAAACCATCGTGGTGTTTGACAACCATAATAGTTCGTTTAAAACCAGTTTCCTTTAGAGTACGGATCCATTGATCTGTATCTAAGTTAGTTGGATTGAAGTTTTTAGGATCCTCATTTCCATGTCCCCATTCAGAATTAGTATAAGTATTCATACCATAGTGGATGAAGGCAGCTAATTCTTCCTTGTGATAATCAAGTTGAGCCTTGCTTGGAAGCGGACCGTGATTTCCGATTTCTGTTTCCTTATCTTCTGGATGAGCAGCAGGTAAAACATTTGAAGTAGGATTAGAGCTGTCAGAGATTTTTTCGTATTCAAAGACAATATCATTCACACCCTTGTGCAGGATGCTGGCTTCTAAGCGTGGAGTGATCGCGCGGTAGCCTGCGATTTCTTTGGCTTCAAAAGTGTTTACAAAAGAAACCTCGTATTCTTTTCCGTCATTATTATCAGTAACAACATCTGCTAATTCTTGCTCTGAGCCTTTCAAACGATAATGAATGGCAAATGAACCTTTATTCACTTTATAAACCACCTTGATGACCCGTGTTCCTGGAGCTGTTTTGCTGACGACGTTGTAGGTCCACTCATCTTTGAGTTGTTTATTGATTTCGACGCCATCAATAGAGACAATCTGGTATTTCTCTTGATTTTTTGTATAGAATTCGGTCTTAACGATTTCTTTTTTGAAGTCATAGTCAAAAGCTGTTCCAACTTCAGTCTTTTCAACGAAAGTATCATCAGTCTTGATTGGATTACCAGTTTCATCTACGTGTTGAACCACTACACGTCCGTAATCGATTCCTTTAATGAGTGTCGCAACACCATTTTCATCGAAAGAATATTGATTTTCGCCAATAACAGCAGTTTTATTTCTGAAAATTTCTCCTTCAGGAGTAAAGTAATATCGTTTCCCATTATCACCTTGGTACCAACCTTTGACACCATATTTTGCGATAATATCTTTTACCCATTTGACTTGCTCAGGTGAGAGGACGATCCCACCACCGAAACGGTCTTTGTCAGGGATGCCGTTTTCGATTGTGCCATGTTGGTGAACACCGACTACTTTACCATCACCGTTGATAATACCAGCACCTGAAAGGCCTGAAACAGAAGTCATATGATAGGTGATGCCTTTTGAGCCTTTATCATCATAATTATCAACAGATTTCACGACACCATCAGCCTTGTAAAGTTGACCAGCTACAATTGGTTTTTTGAGCTCAGGTGAGCTTGAATCAGTTGGATATCCAATCGTGCTAACAGGATCTCCTGGTTGATAGGTTTTGTTTTCTGCCAAGGGAACAAAGGTAGCAGCTTTATTTGGACTAGCGATTTGAAGAGGAACAGGTGCTACAACAGCAGCCAGGTCATTTTGATATCCTTTTCCAAATTCTTTCTTGTTCCAAAAATGAATATCTTCTTCTTTGAAAAGAGTAGTATTACCCGTTACAGGTTGAGAATTGCGAACAGCAGAATTGGAACCGAGGTTATAGTAAAACTTAGCAGAATCTCCACCTCGAATATGTCCTTCTTTTGTATCACGGTTTGATTCTAAAAAGTTGTGAGCGACAGTCAAGATGACATTTGGTGCCACAAAAATACCAGAACCAGACACGATATAGCGTTGGGAACCACCATTGTAAATAGTGTAAATCATACTAGCAGCAGTAGCAGGTTGTCCTTCATAAGGGACGTGCTTCAAATCTAGACCACCGTTGATGATTGCACGATTACCATTTTCAGCTTCTTTTGGAAGTTCTTCCTTGTTTTTTAGAATGCTTTCTGTCTCAACTTTTGGGCTATCCTTCTTGTCTACGATTGCTGAAGTATCTATGTTTTTCACGGGCGTGTCAGGATAAGCTTGATCGTGGATTTCTTCAGGAAGTAAGTCAGTAGTCTTAGTATCTGCTACAGATTTTTCTTCTGCTGGTTTAACAGTTTTCTCTGCTTGCTCTGACTTTTGAGGTGTAGAGATTACAGGACTTTCATTTTTGATTTCTGGTTTAGTTTTTTCACCCTCGGCCAATTTTTCTACGTTTGGTTGAGAACTTGTAGCTTCAATTTTTGCTTCGTCCGCTAGTGCTGTTCCAGATGCAAAAAAAGCGAGACCAACCATAACCGAAGCAACACCAACGGTTAATTTTCTGATGCTAAAAGTTTGCCCTTTTTCAAAAAGGTATCGATTCATAATGTACTCCTAGTTTGAATCAAGACAGTCAGCTACTGTCTGAGCCCAAGTATGACTTGGAAACGATTTTCTTTAATGATAGTTAATTTGTGCAATAGTTTGAGATTAATTACCCCTCCTGTTTAAGCGCTTTCATTTTAAGATACAAAAATTAAAATTGCCATCTTAATCTTTAAAATGACCTAAAAACCTTAATATAACAAATATACTAAATTATTCCAAGAAATGCAATAGAGAAATGTAAGAAAATCCATCTAATTTAAAGAAATTCGTTTACTTTTTAAAGGAAATCTATCCTTCTATTTTGGGGAGGATAGAAGGATGGATGTTAACGAATTTTAGAGTAGATTACGTATGGCCTCTTCAATTTGTTTTGGGTCTGTTTTTGAAGAGAAGCGTTCAAAGACCTGACCATCACGACCGATGAGAAATTTAGCGAAATTCCATTCGATTCGTTTTCCTAGTGGGCCAGATTTTTGTTCTTTCAACCAAACATAGAGAGGATCTGCTTCCTTACCGTTGACCTTAATCTTGGCAAAACGTGGGAAGCTGGTTTGATAATGTAGGCTACAGAAGCTGTTGATTTCCTCTGGGCTACCTGGTGCTTGTCCCATAAACTGATTGCAAGGGAAGTCTAAAATCTCAAAACCTTGTTCTTGATAGCGATTATAGAGTTCTTGAAGTCCTTGGTACTGGGGTGTTAAACCACATCCAGTAGCAGTGTTGACAACCAAGAGAACCTTACCACCATAGGTCTCTAGTGGAGTTTCTTGATGGTTTTGGTTCAAGACTGAAAAATCGTATAGTGAAGTCATTGCTTGCTTTTCTCCTTCTGTTTGGTATTTTTAGGAGTTTTCTCCTCCTGTAGTGATAGAAATCCGTAGGTCAGGGTTCCAAAAATGCTACCGATAATCAGACCGTACATTAGGAAAGGACCACTTTTATCGAATTGCATGAGCAACTTCACAAAATCTGAAAGGGACATCTGCTGAACGAAGACTTTATGAAAGATGAGTAAGGTAAAGAAGCCAATCTGAATACCGATAAACACAATCCAGCTTCGGAATTTGATTTGGGCTTTGCTGTAGGTTTTGAGGATGATTTCTGATTTGTCATCCTTTTCAAGATGAAGCTCTTGGACGGCTTTTTGAGCTTTTATACTCATGAACAAAATGAGTCCAAAATAGATGTAGGGCATAACATTTCGAACAATTTCTATAAAGCTTCCGAACAAAATATAGAATAGGAAGAGAAAGAAGGAAGAATAAACGATTTGAACCATAGAACGGGCACAAGCCTTGTAGATAATCTCTTGTCGGCATTCATCAAAAGGGCCTTGGATGTGAAAGAGATTTCGAAGTAGGCGAGTGGTTAAGTCTTCTTTTTTCATACTAGTAACCTCCTAAATGAGCGGTTTTTGATTGACTTCTTTAACGAGTTGATAGAGATAATAAAGATAAGTGATAGAAGAAAGGATAGCGATAGTGAGCAGTAAATAATATTTCCAATTGCCTGAGACGAGCATCAGTTGTGGAAAAGATAGAATTATAAAGTATAGTGCTAAGTTGAGTATGCGCGCTTTTTGGGAGTCAATCTTTAGATAAGTCAGTCCTTTGTTGAGGGCTGGAACAAAGACTGGAAGGAGGACTATATCGTAGATTGGCAAGTTCCCTGAAACGATGATGAAGATGAGCAGAGAACTGAACAAAAGATGATAGGTAAGTAAAGTTACTAGTGATTTCATAAGGCACCTCCTAATCCTGGTCTTGCTCTTTTTTAGTTTTTGCAATGCGACGGGAGATGATAATTTGTATAATCACTCCGAAGAAGAAAGAATGGAGAATACTTGAAAAAATATTTTTAAAAGCGAGAAGAGACTGAAGATAGTCCTGGCTCTCACCTAGCAGTATATGGAGAAGAGGTGTTATAAAAAATATCAATAGACCAACAAACAAACCCGCTTTCAGACCAGGGTAGTGTAGTTGCTTACTTTCTTTCTCGCTCAGCATATCTGGATCAATAGCTGTGATGCCTGTTTTTTTGGTTTGGGAGAGCACATAGAGAGAAGAAATCATGGAAATCATAAAGACAATGATTGGATAGCCGATAGCGACAATTTGCGGGTATTTATAAGCGAGGACGAAGGGGATGAGATTCCCAAACGTCATCAGATAAAAGAGGATGATAAAGACTTGATTGCCAATACGATCAGCCTCGCGTCGTTTGTGTTCGTCGAGAGGGCCAGAAATTCCGTATATGCGTTTGATGAGTTTTTCAGTGAAGGTTTCTTTTTTCATAAGTTTGCTCCTTTTTTAAAAATCATCCTCCCAAAAGAGACTATTGAGGTCAGTTTGGAGGCTGCGGGCGAGATTGAGACAGAGTTCTAGGGTTGGATTGTACTTGTCATTCTCAATCATATTGATGGTCTGTCTCGAGACACCGATATCCTTGGCGAGTTCGAGCTGGGAAATACCCAGTTCCTTGCGAAATTCTTTCACACGATTCATCTGGACTCCTTTCTGATTCATGTCGTATATATTTGACTATATTATATTCTTCTATGGAGTGGATGTCAAGCATATTTGACATATTTCTTAAAGAAATCTTACTTGTTTTTGCCTTATTTGTCTGACTAGTGCAAGCTAGTCAGATTTGTGGTAAAATAGATAAGATATGACAAAAGAATTTCATCATGTAACGGTCTTACTCCACGAAACCATTGATATGCTTGATGTGAAACCTGACGGTATCTACGTTGATGCGACCTTGGGTGGAGCAGGCCATAGCGAATATTTATTAAGTAAATTAAGTGAAAAAGGCCATCTCTATGCCTTTGACCAGGACCAGAATGCCATTGACAATGCGCAAAAACGCTTGGCACCTTACATTGAAAAGGGGATGGTGACCTTTATCAAGGATAACTTCCGTCATTTACAGGCACGTTTGCGCGAAGCTGGTGTTCAGGAAATTGATGGAATTTGTTATGATTTGGGAGTGTCTAGTCCTCAATTGGACCAGCGTGAACGTGGTTTTTCTTATAAAAAGGATGCGCCACTGGACATGCGGATGAATCAGGAAGCTAGTCTGACAGCCTATGAAGTGGTGAACCACTATGACTATCATGACTTGGTTCGTATTTTCTTCAAGTATGGTGAGGATAAATTCTCTAAACAGATTGCGCGTAAGATCGAACAAGCACGTGAAGTCAAGCCAATCGAGACAACGACTGAGTTAGCAGAAATTATCAAGTCTGCCAAACCTGCCAAGGAGCTCAAGAAGAAGGGCCATCCTGCCAAGCAGATTTTCCAGGCTATTCGGATTGAAGTCAATGATGAACTGGGAGCAGCAGATGAATCTATCCAGCAGGCTATGGAGATCTTGGCTCTAGATGGTAGAATTTCAGTGATTACCTTTCATTCCTTAGAAGACCGCTTGACCAAGCAATTGTTCAAGGAAGCTTCAACAGTGGAAGTTCCAAAAGGTTTACCCTTCATCCCAGATGATCTCAAGCCCAAGATGGAATTGGTATCCCGTAAGCCAATCTTGCCAAGTGCAGAAGAATTAGAAGCCAATAACCGCTCGCACTCAGCTAAGTTGCGCGTGGCCAGAAAAATTCACAAGTAAGAGGGGAAAAGATGGCAGAAAGAATCGAAAAAACAAGCCAGTCGCTGCAAACCAAGTTTAAGAGATTTTCACGAGTAGAGAAGGCATTTTATCTTTCGATTGCTTTGACTACAATTGTTTTAGCAATTAGCGTTGTGTTTATGCAGACAAAGCTATTACAAGTTCAGAATGAATTGACCAAGGTTAATGCTCAGATAGAAGAAAAGAAGACAGAACTCGATGATGCTAAGCAGGAAGTGAATGAATTGATTCGTTCAGAGCGCTTGAAAGAGATTGCAGATAAAAAAGATTTGAAATTGAATAACGAAAATATCCGAACAGCGGAGTAAGATATGAAACAATTGAAAGAAAAAATTATCCGTTTTGCCGTTCGCAATCGTAAATCACCAGAAGAAAATCGCCGAAGAGTAGGGAAGAGCCTAAGTTTATTGGCAGTCGTACTCTTCGCTGTCTTTTTGGTCAACTTTGCGGTCATTATTGGAACGGGTAGTAAATTTGGTAAAGACTTGGTCAAAGAGGCTAAGAAGGTTCACCAGACAACTAAGACTATTCCGGCGAAACGAGGAACCATCTATGATCGAAATGGAACGCCAATAGCAGAAGATGCAACTTCTTATAATGTGTATGCTGTTATTGACAAGACCTACAAGTCGGCTACTGGAAAAGTTCTTTATGTAGAAGATTCACAATTTAGTAAAGTTGCAGAAATTTTTCATAAATACCTAGAGATGGATGAGTCCTATGTGACAGAACAACTTGCTCAGCCCAATCTGAAACAGGTATCGTTTGGTACAAAAGGAAATGGTATTACTTATGCCAATATGATGGCTATTAAAAATGACCTCAAGACTGCTGGTGTGGAGGGGGTTGATTTTACAACTAGTCCTAACCGCAGTTATCCGAATGGTCAGTTTGCTTCATCATTTATTGGTCTAGCACAACTTCATGAAAATGAGGACGGCAGTAAGAGTTTATTAGGAACTTTTGGTCTGGAGAGTTCGTTAAATACCATTCTTGCTGGGACAGACGGTATTATTACCTATGAAAAAGACCGTGTAGGAAATATCGTACCAGGAACAGAACAGGTGTCGCAACAAACTGTGGATGGCAAGGATGTTTATACAACATTGTCTAGCCCGCTCCAATCTTTCATGGAAACTCAGATGGATGCCTTTCTAGAAAAAGTAAAAGGTAAGTATATGACCGCGACCTTGGTCAGTGCAAAGACCGGTGAAATCCTTGCTACCACCCAACGACCTACCTTTAATGCAGATACTAAGGATGGTATCACCAAAGACTTTGTTTGGCGTGATATTCTTTATCAAAGTAATTACGAACCAGGATCAGCCCTGAAGGTCATGACGCTAGCAGCTTCTATTGATAACAATACCTTCCCAGGTGGAGAATACTTCAATAGTAGTGAATTAAAAATAGCGGATGCGACAATTCGAGATTGGGATGTTAATGATGGTTTGACGACTGGTGGGATGATGACTTTCTTACAAGGTTTCGCTCACTCCAGTAATGTTGGAATGAGTCTACTTGAACAAAAAATGGGAGATGCTACTTGGTTGGATTATCTAAACCGCTTTAAGTTTGGGGTTCCGACGCGTTTTGGTCTGACTGATGAGTATTCAGGTCAATTGCCTGCAGATAATATTGTTAATATTGCCATGAGTGCATTTGGTCAGGGGATTTCTGTAACGCAGACCCAGATGCTACGTGCTTTTACAGCCATTGCCAATGATGGGGTTATGTTGGAGCCTAAATTTATTACGGCCTTGTATGATCCAAATGATCAAACTGCTCGGAAATCACAAAAAGAAGTTGTGGGAAATCCTGTGTCTAAAGATGCAGCGAGCTTGACGCGAACGCATATGGTTTTAGTCGGTACCGATCCAGTATATGGAACTATGTATAATCATAAGACAGGGAAACCAACTGTCAATGTTCCAGGACAAAATGTAGCCCTCAAGTCTGGTACGGCTCAAATCGCTGACGAGAAAAATGGAGGCTACTTGGTTGGTTCTACCAACTACATTTTCTCGGTTGTGGCTATGAACCCTGCTGAAAATCCTGATTTTATCTTGTATGTAACGGTTCAACAGCCTGAACATTATTCAGGAATTCCGCTTGGGGAGTTTACTAATCCAATCCTTGAGAGAGCTTCAGCTATGAAAGAATCTCTGAATCTTCAATCTCCAGCCAAGAATTTAGATCAAGTGACGACAGAATCTTCTTATGCAATGCCTAGCATTAAGGATATTTCACCTGGTGATTTGGCGGAAGCCTTACGCCGAAATATTGTGCAACCAATCGTTGTAGGTACTGGAACAAAGATTAAAGAGACTTCTGTAGAAGAAGGGACCAATCTTGCACCAAACCAACAAGTTCTCCTTTTATCGGATAAGGTAGAAGAAATTCCAGACATGTATGGCTGGAAAAAAGAGACTGCTGAAACCTTTGCTAAATGGTTGGATATTGAGCTGGAATTTGAAGGGTCAGGTTCTGTTGTACAGAAGCAAGATGTTCGGACTAATACAGCTATCAAAAACATTAAAAAAATTAAATTAACTTTAGGAGACTAATATGTTTATTTCCATCAGTGCTGGAATTGTGACATTTTTACTAACTTTAGTAGGAATTCCGGCCTTTATCCAATTTTATAGAAAGGCGCAAATTACAGGCCAGCAGATGCATGAGGATGTCAAACAGCACCAGGCAAAAGCTGGGACTCCTACAATGGGAGGTTTGGTTTTCTTAATTGCTTCTGTTTTGGTTGCCTTCTTTCTTGCCTTATTTAGTAACCAACTCAGCAATAATGTGGGAATGATTTTGTTCATCTTGGTTCTTTATGGTTTAATCGGATTTTTAGATGACTTTCTCAAGGTCTTCCGTAAAATCAATGAGGGCCTTAATCCCAAACAGAAATTGGCTCTTCAGCTTCTAGGTGGTGTCATTTTCTACCTTTTCTATGAGCGCGGTGGCGATATGCTTTCAGTCTTTGGCTACCAAGTGCATCTAGGGATTTTCTATATTGTCTTCGCCCTTTTCTGGCTAGTTGGTTTTTCAAACGCAGTCAACTTGACAGACGGAATAGATGGTCTGGCTAGTATTTCAGTCGTGATTAGTTTGTCTGCATATGGAGTTATTGCCTATGTGCAAGGTCAGATGGATATTCTTCTGGTGATTCTAGCCATGATTGGTGGCTTGCTCGGCTTCTTCATCTTTAACCATAAGCCTGCCAAGGTCTTTATGGGGGATGTGGGAAGTTTGGCTCTCGGTGGAATGTTGGCAGCTATCTCTATGGCTCTCCACCAAGAATGGACTCTCTTGATTATTGGAATTATTTATGTCTTTGAAACAACTTCGGTCATGATGCAAGTCGGCTATTTCAAAATGACTGGTGGTAAACGTATTTTCCGTATGACGCCTGTGCATCACCATTTTGAGCTTGGAGGATTGTCTGGTAAAGGAAATCCTTGGAGCGAGTGGAAGGTTGACTTCTTCTTTTGGGGAGTGGGGCTTCTAGCAAGTCTTTTGACGCTAGCCTTTTTATACCTACTGTAAAAAATAAATCAGGATGAAGCTTATCTTCATCCTGATTTTTGTGTGGTTAAACGTTAGTTTGATTCATCCTTTTTACTCTTAAGTAGAAAAGTTGCTGTTAGGACTAGACTCAATCCTGACAAGAATAGTAGTGGATTGGATGTTTCACCAGTAGCTGGAAGTTGTTCTTTAGGAGAATCATTTGTAGATTGAACAAGGTCTGGACTAGATGAAACTTGCTCAGAGCTATTGGCTAATGGTTTGATATCTGTTTCACTTGGTTTTTGCTCTGCAGTAGTTGATGCTCCATTAGCTTGATAAACGACTGCATAGGTGCTGAAATGACTAGTCGTAAATTCTGCCATTCCCTCGCGAATAGTAAAATCGAGTGCCTGTAACTCTTTTGATGGAGTTAGGTAGTAAACATTTTCGACAGCAGAGGAAATAGGCAATCGAACCAAAACAGATCCTTTTGGTTGTAAACTCTGGTCTGTTGAATTTTTAAGGTGAAGATCGTAAGCATCATAGGTTTTACCAAATAGTTCTTGAGCTAAGACACGTCTGCTAGAAATATGAGAAATTCCCTCTAAGTCAGTCGCTCCTCCAATAATTTCAACTCCAGTCCTTTCATCTTTTAAGACACGAAGTTTATATTCAGGAACAGAAACCGTAGGCGCTTGCTCTTGTCCTGCTGTGCCGATAGGCTTCGTGTACTCAGGAATAGAAACAGTAAGTGCTTGCTCTTGTCCTGCTGTGCCGATAGGTTTCGTGTACTCAGGGATAGAAACCGTAGGCGGTTGTTCTATTCCTGCTGTGCCGATAGGTTGAGTGTATTCAGGGACGTTTACTACAGGTGGCTGTTCTAGTCCTGCTGTGCCGATAGATTTAGTGTATTCAGGAATAGAAACCGTAGGTGGTTGTTCTAGTCCTGCTGTGCCGATAGGTTGAGTGTATTCAGGGATAGAAACCGTAGGCGCTTGCTCTAGCCCTGCTGTGCCGATAGGCTTAGTGTACTCAGGGATAGAAACGGTAGGAGCTTGTTCTATTCCTGCTGTGCCGACAGGTTTAGTGTACTCAGGAATAGAAACAGTAGGAGCTTGTTCTAGTCCTGCTGTGCCGATAGGTTGAGTGTATTCAGGGATAGAAACAGTAGGTGGTTGTTCTAGTCCTGCTGTGCCGATAGGCTTAGTGTATTCAGGAATTTCTACAATAGGAGCAGGGTCATCTCCCTTGCTTGTAGTTGGCTGCTGATTCTCAACCTTCTTCTCATCCTTTTTGGTAAAGACAGCTACTACAGGACTGCTTGTTGTATTTCCCTGGATAGAATAAGCTTCTATCGCATTTCCAATTTTTCGATTGGTTTCGTCAGGGATAGGGATTTGTACCTGATTATCTTGGATTGATAAGACAGTCTGATCCCCAGTCGTAACTAGATGATTATCGTCTATCCTGCGTAAAACGAGTGGATCTTTGATACCTGGGAAGGTCACAGCGATGGCTTCCCAATCTCCAGCTGGAAGAGTTAAAGAGATGTTTTTATCCCCTTTCTTAAGTGGTGCGATACTTGGACTATCCAAGCTTACAGCTGGAGATTTAATCACATCAAATGAATCTAGAGAAATTTTCTTGCGACCTGCTGGTGAATTTGGATCAACTTTCAATGTCAAAATATGATTACCATCGGTCAGATTAGTAAATTCTCCAATTAAGGTTGCCTTTTGGGTAGCTCCAGCTGTGTAGAAGTCTAGACTTGGCATTTCTTTGCCATCTAGTGTCACGAGAGCTTTTCCGAGAGCGGATGTTTTAAGTCCGTAAATTCGAATACCTGTTCCAGTAAATGGAATGGTTGCCTGAGCTTCTGAAGCAGTACTCGGGTCACTGTTATTGATGTCCGCATATTTTTCTGTGCTCTTATATAATTCAGTATCGCTCCAATCTTTGAATTGAGATCCGTATTGAATGCGAGAGTCACGGTCATCCATTTTTTCAATAGTTGTTCCCTGTCCAGGTAAAACTTTAAAGTAGTCTAAGGAAATTTTGGAACGTTCACTGCCACGGTGTTTATGCTCTTGTTTTACAGTGATGGTCATCACATGAGCACCATCTGACAATCCTGTGAAGCGACCGATAAGGCTCCCTTTTTCAGTTGCACCTGCAGTATAAAAGTCCAGTTCACCGACTGATTTACCATCGATTTTGACTTCAGCGATTCCCAATTGAGATGATTTGAGACCATAGATTTCAATGCCAACACCATTGAAAGGAATGGTTGCTGTCGCATCTTTATCTGTATAGTTACCTAGTGAAAGGTCAGCAAACTTCTCTGTTCCTCCAAATAATTCTGAGTCTGCCCAGTTTCCAAATGCAGAACCGTATTGGATTCGGCTATCACGGTCATCCATCAATTGGTTATAGGTTTCGACATTGGCCTTTTCGGATACCTGTGTAGAAACATTACCCAGCATAGCCTTAACAGTATAAGTGTAGGCGAGTTGAGGATCGAGTGAGCGGTCGATAAAATGGGTTTGATTGGTTACAAATTCTCTAGTTGCAGAGGTTTGGCCAGATTCGTCTTTCACTTGTCTTTGGATAACATAGTGGGTAGCGCCTTCTACTTGGTTGAAGGTGAGTTCGGCAGTGACGCCATTTTGTCTAACTGCTGTCAGACTGGTTACACGACCAGAGAAATGTTCAAAGGTAATGACATCACCTTTTTGTGTTGCCAGTTGAATGCGGCCATCTTTAAGAACAGTTGCTTTGACAGGTTTACCATTAACCTTAACCTGACTGGCTTCGATATTTGGATAATCTACAACTAGGTCTCCACCGACATTTGAAAGGAAGGACAAGCTTTGCAGGTTTTTATCTTTCCACTGCATGCTGACTTCAAAGTTACCACGGGCAACCAGACCAGAAACCTGACCGTCTTTCCAAGCATCTGGAAGGGCTGGCAATGGTGCAATGTAGCCAGTGTGTGATTGAAGAAGCATTTCTGCAATTCCACTGGTTGCTCCAAAGTTTCCGTCGATTTGGAAAGGTGCGTGCGTATCCCAAAGGTTTTCTAGGGTTGAATATTTGAGCTGTTCAGCGAGCAAGCGATGAGCACGGTTACCGTCTAAGAGACGAGCCCAGAGGTTGATTTTATTGGCCTTAGACCAACCAGTACCACCATCTCCACGGTGGTTGAGGGTAGCACGCGCAGCTTCTAAATATTCAGCTTGATCCTTGCTAAAGAGCGTACCTGGGAAGAGACCTACCAGATGGGAAACGTGGCGGTGGTTATTTTCAATGCCTTCATTAGTGAATTGTGGACTGTCTTCTTCGTACCATTCCTTGATGCGTCCTTCTTTGTTAATGTGAAGTGGTTTTAGTTTGTCAAATTTAGCCTTGACCTCTGTAACTAAGTCTTTGTCGACATTCAGATGGTTGGCGACTTCCATGTAGTCATGGAATAGCTGCCAGACTAGTGATTGGTCAAAGGTATTTCCAATGGTAATAGTACCGTGCTCAGGTGAATAGGATGGAGAAGATACCCAACGGTCGCTGGCCTGGTCATAGTGCAAGAAGGAGTTCCAGAACTTAGCTGTTTCCTTGAGCATTGGATAAATCTTTTCTTTTAGATAAGTTTCATCCTTGGTGAATTTATAGTAGTCATAGACGTTCTGCATCATCCAGGCATTAGCTGCTGGAGACCAACCCCAATAGTAATTCCAACCAGGAGTAGTCCAACCAAATGGTGTCGCCTGTGTATGAACCAGCCATCCATTTTCTTGTCCATCTTTGGATTCGATACCGGCGTATTCCTTAGCAGCGATACGGCCATAGTAACGCATATCGTCAATGTAATTGATCATTGGCTTGGCTGTTTCAGCTAGATTGCTCATGTAGGCTGGCCAATAGTTCATTTGCAAGTTGACATTGAGGTGGTAGTCAGCGTTCCAAGGTGGATTGTCTACAGCATTCCAGACTCCTTGTAGGTTGGCAGGAAGGGCATCTGTCCGATCACGAGATGAACTAATCAATAAATAACGTCCGTATTGGAAGAAAAGTTCTTCCAGTTTTTGCCCTTTTGTTGGGTTATAGGTTTGAAGGGCCTCTTTTGTCGTTTGAGCAATATTGCTTCCACCTAGGTTTAGTTTAACGCGGTTAAAGAGGCTTTGATAGTCTTTGATATGGTTCCTTTTAAGTGTCTCGTAGTATTTGCCCTGAGCAGCTTCTACAATCCCTTTAACTGTTTTTTCGAGGTCAATGTCTTTTCGATAGTTGGTTTTAGGATTTTGAGCAAAGTTAGTCTTGGCACTGAGTAAAAGCGTAGCGTAGCTGGCCCCTGTGATCGTTAAACTATCCTCATGAACAGTAACTTTTCCGTCCGTTTTAATTCCTAGATAGGATGCGAACTGGAGGCCATTATCTTTGACTGTACCTTTTAGTAGGATACCATTTGGGTCTGTCGTAACATGGCCACTCTTGTAGTTAGAATACTCCGCTGAGTAGTCTCCGTTAGCAAGTAAATCTTCTGTTAAGCTATTCCAAACTGTAAAATCAAGTTTTTTGTCCCCTTTTTGGGTCAAGTGGGTCACGGTGACATCATCAGGGTAACTTGAGAAGGTTTCTCTTTTAAAGGTCGTTCCATCTTGGGTGTAAGAAGTTGTAGTAGTGGCTTCTGTGATATCCAAACCACGGTGATAGTCTGTAACTGTATCCAGCCCCTTTTTCTGGTTATTGAAGACCATGAAGATATCACCAAAGGCTAGATAACGTCCATACTGGGCATTGTTTGGTCCAACTAGATTTTGTTCAGCTAATCGTTTGGCTTTTTGGCGGTCTCCATCCTCGAGAGCCTTACGAATTTCTGCTAAAATTTTATACCGTTCCCGATAGTTTCCTCCATTATAGTCGGTACTGTCGGGACGTGGTCCACCTGACCAAAGAGTTTTTTCGTTGTATTGGATTCTCTCCTCGCCTATGAGACCAAAAACCTTAGCACCCATTTCACCATTCCCAACGGGGAGTGCTTGTTTTTCCCAGCCATCATAGGAAGGAGCTGTTGGTCGATCATAGTTTAGCTGATAGTTGCTTTGTTCTGTCACAGGTAGTTCTTGTTTTTCGGTTTCCTTATTTTCATTAGGTTTTACAATAGCCTCAGTACTGGCTTGATTAGTTGTAGCAGAGGCAACCTTAGCTTCAGTGGGTTTGCTTTCAGAAGAACTATTATTAGCTAGAACTTGTTTTGAATGGTCAATTGCTTCGCTTGGCTGTGTGTGCTCGGTTGATTCAGTTGTTTTCGTAACGGTATCTGTCTTAGCTGTAGTTTTCTCCAGTGTAGACTCATTTTGCTTTACTTTAATAGTATCAGCAGAAACGGTATGACTAGCTAGAAAAACTGCTCCAAGCAAAACAGAGGCTGTGCCGACTGTTAACTTTCGAATACTGTAGCGACAGGATTTCTCCCTCCAAATTTTTTCCATAGAAACCTCCTTTATCAATTAAAGCGCTTTCATTTTCATGAGAAGAACTTTGTTTCTATATTGTATTGTTAATCTAATTTTACCAGCTAATGAAGTATTGTCAAGGGGATTTGAGAAGGATATATATTTGATATTGTTTTGTATTAAAAAAGTGGAGGGAACGAATGGTAAGAGAGTGTATTTTTTATATTCTCTCTAGTTTTGACTAGAAAGATAAGCCAACTTTATTACAGCTTGCTCATCTCTGAAAGCGTAAAACAAACTGGTCAGGGTGGCTAGTTTGTGGTATAATGAAAGAGACTCAAAAAGAAACAGGAGAAATATGATGGATTTACTATTAGCAATTGTATTGATTGTGCTAGCTTTTCTAGGAGGAGCTCTTGGAGGAATGTACTTGGTTCGTAAGCAAATTGAAAAAGAATTCGCTGACAACCCACGTTTGAATGCTGAAGCAGTTCGTACTCTTTTGAGTGCAAATGGTCAAAAACCAAGTGAAGCTAAGGTACAACAAGTTTACCACCAAATCATCCGCCAACAAAAGGCAGCCCTTGCTAACAATAAAAAGAAAAAATAAATAAGGAAAAGTCTGGGATGAAAGTTCCAGACTTCTCACTATGTTGGCTAAGGGGTTAGGGATGAGACTTTTTCCTTGCATTCTATTGATATTTGATTATGATTAAGAGAGATAGTTGTTGATTAGGCTGTCATTATTCAGTTCATAAGGAACGGTAATCATAATGAACTATCAATCAGAAAAAAGACTAGAAAGAAGACTGTATGGATAATCGACCAATTGGTTTTTTGGATTCGGGTGTCGGGGGCTTGACCGTTGTGCGCGAGCTCATGCGCCAGCTTCCCCATGAAGAAATCGTCTATATTGGGGATTCGGCACGGGCGCCTTACGGGCCCCGTCCTGCTGAGCAAATTCGTGAATATACTTGGCAGTTGGTCAACTTTCTTTTGACCAAGGATGTCAAAATGATTGTCATTGCTTGTAATACTGCGACTGCGGTCGTCTGGGAAGAAATCAAGGCTCAACTAGATATTCCTGTCCTAGGTGTTATTTTGCCAGGAGCTTCGGCAGCCATCAAGTCCAGCCAAGGTGGGAAAATCGGAGTGATTGGAACGCCTATGACGGTACAATCAGATATCTACCGCCAGAAAATCCATGATCTGGATCCAGATTTACAGGTGGAGAGTTTGGCCTGTCCCAAGTTTGCCCCCTTGGTGGAGTCTGGTGCCCTGTCAACCAGTGTTACCAAGAAAGTGGTCTATGAAACCCTGCGTCCCTTGGTTGGAAAGGTGGATAGCCTGATTTTGGGTTGTACCCATTATCCACTCCTCAGACCGATTATTCAAAATGTCATGGGACCCAAGGTTCAGCTCATTGATAGTGGGGCAGAGTGCGTACGGGATATCTCAGTCTTACTTAATTATTTTGAAATCAATCGTGGTCGCGATGCTGGACCACTCCATCACCGTTTTTACACAACAGCCAGCAGCCAAAGTTTTGCACAAATTGGTGAAGAATGGCTGGAAAAAGAGATTCATGTGGAGCATGTAGAATTATGACAAATAAAATTTATGAATATAAGGATGACCAGGACTGGTATGTCGGCTCATATAGTATTTTTGGTGGTGTCCGGACATTGACTGATGAAGACTTGGATTTTCCTCTATTTGAGTTTGCCCAAAGATTTCGAGATGAGGAACAAGGTTTTCCTATTTCTGTGATTGTTTTACGCTATGGTTCTCTCTACCGTTTATTGTCTTTTGTGGTAGATATCCTCAACCAAGAAATGGGACGAAATCTGGAAGTCATCCAACGTCAGGGAGCTTTTCTCTTGATTGAAAATGGGCAACTCCTGCATGTAGCATTGCCTAAAGAAGGGGTCAATGTTCATGATTTCTTTGAGACAAGCAAGGTCAGAGAAACCTTATTGATTGCGACTCGAAACGAAGGCAAGACCAAAGAGTTCCGAGCTATCTTTGATAAGTTAGGCTACGATGTGGAAAATCTTAATGACTATCCTGATTTGCCTGAAGTAGCAGAAACAGGCATGACCTTTGAAGAAAATGCCCGTCTCAAGGCAGAAACCATTTCCCAATTAACGGGCAAGATGGTTTTGGCAGATGACTCAGGTCTCAAAGTCGATGTCCTTGGTGGCTTGCCAGGTGTCTGGTCAGCTCGTTTCGCAGGAGTGGGAGCTACTGACCGTGAAAACAATGCCAAACTCTTGCACGAGTTGGCCATGGTTTTTGAACTCAAGGACCGCTCGGCTCAATTCCATACAACCCTAGTCGTAGCCAGTCCAAACAAGGAAAGCTTGGTTGTTGAAGCAGACTGGCCTGGCTACATTAATTTTGAACCTAAGGGTGAAAATGGATTTGGTTACGATCCTCTCTTCCTTGTAGGAGAGACAGGCAAGTCCTCAGCTGAATTAACCCTTGAAGAAAAAAATAGCCAATCTCACCGCGCCTTAGCCGTTAAGAAACTTTTGGAGGTATTTCCATCATGGCAAAGCAAACCATCATTGTAATGAGCGATTCTCATGGCGATAGCTTGATTGTGGAAGAAATCCGTGATCGCTATGTAGGAAAAGTTGATGCCGTTTTTCATAACGGCGATTCTGAACTGCGTCCTGATTCTCCCCTTTGGGAAGGCATCCGTGTTGTTAAAGGGAATATGGACTTCTATGCAGGTTACCCAGAACGTTTGGTGACTGAGCTTGGTTCGACCAAGATTATCCAAACCCATGGTCACTTGTTTGATATTAATTTCAATTTTCAAAAGTTGGACTACTGGGCTCAGGAGGAAGAGGCCGATATCTGCCTTTATGGTCACTTGCATGTGCCAAACGCTTGGATGGAGGGCAAGACCCTTTTTCTAAATCCAGGTTCTATCAGTCAACCACGTGGTACCGTCAGAGAATGTCTCTATGCTCGTGTGGAGATTGATGATAGTTACTTCAAAGTCGACTTTTTGACACGAGAGCATGAGGTGTATCCGGGCTTGTCCAAGGAGTTTAGCCGATGATTGCCAAGGAGTTTGAGACTTTCTTGTTGGGGCAGGAGGAAACTTTTTTGACTCCTGCTGAAAATCTAGCCGTGTTGATTGATACCCACAATGCGGATCACGCGACCCTCTTGCTCAGTCAGATGACCTATACCCGTGTTCCTGTTGTGACAGATGAAAAACAGTTTGTTGGGACGATTGGGCTCAGAGATATTATGGCTTATCAGATGGAGCATGATTTGAGTCAAGAAATCATGGCAGATACGGATATCGTTCATATGACGAGAACGGACGTAGCGGTTGTCTCGCCTGATTTTACTATTACGGAGGTCTTGCACAAGCTGGTAGATGAGTCCTTCTTACCGGTTGTGGACGCAGAGGGTATTTTCCAAGGAATTATCACGCGCAAGTCTATCCTCAAGGCTGTCAATGCTCTTTTGCATGACTTTAGTAAAGAATACGAGATTCGATGCAAATGAGAGATAGGATTTCAGCCTTTTTAGAGGAAAAGCAGGGCTTGTCTGCCAATTCCAAGCAGTCTTATAAGTATGATTTGGAGCAATTTTTAGACATTGTGGGCGAGCGGATTTCGGAGACCAGTCTCAAGATTTACCAAGCCCAGCTAGCCAATCTAAAAATTAGTGCTCAGAAGCGGAAGATTTCGGCCTGTAACCAATTTCTCTACTTTCTCTATCAAAAAGGAGAGGTGGACAGCTTTTACCGTTTGGAATTAGCCAAACAAGCTGAGAAGAAGACCGAAAAGTCGGAACTCTTAGACCTAGACTCTTTTTGGCAGGAAAGTAATTATCCAGAAGGACGCTTACTGGCACTTCTTATCTTAGAAATGGGACTCTTGCCAAGTGAGATTTTAGCTCTTAAGGTTGCGGATATCAATCTGGATTTTCAGGTGTTGAGAATCAAGAAGGCTTCCCAACAGAGGATTGTCACCATTCCCACGATCTTGCTTTCAGAGTTGGAACCCTTGATGGGACAGACCTATCTTTTTGAAAGGGGAGGGAAAGCCTATTCTCGTCAGTGGGCCTTCCGTCAACTAGAAGCTTTTGTCAAGGAGAAAGGTTTTCCATCCTTATCAGCTCAAGCCCTACGGGAACAGTTCATTCTAAGACAGATAGAAAAGAAGGTCGATTTGTACGAAATTGCAAAAAAATTAGGATTAAAAACAGTCCTGACCTTAGAAAAATATAGATAATGGATATTAAATTAAAAGATTTTGAAGGGCCCCTGGACTTGCTCTTGCATCTGGTGTCTAAGTACCAGATGGATATCTACGATGTGCCTATTACGGAAGTCATCGAACAGTACCTAGCCTATGTCTCAACCCTGCAGGCTATGCGTCTGGAAGTGACGGGTGAGTACATGGTCATGGCCAGTCAGCTCATGTTGATTAAGAGCCGCAAACTACTTCCAAAGCTAGCAGAAGTGACAGACTTGGAGGATGACCTGGAGCAGGACCTTCTCTCTCAAATCGAAGAATACCGCAAGTTCAAGCTCTTGGGGGAGCATTTAGAAGCCAAGCACCAAGAACGGGCCCAGTATTATTCTAAAGCGCCGACTGAGTTGATTTACGAAGATGCTGAGCTTGTGCATGACAAGACGACCATTGACCTCTTTTTGGCTTTTTCAAATATCCTAGCCAAGAAAAAAGAGGAGTTTGCACAGAATCACACGACGATCTTGCGGGATGAGTATAAGATTGAGGACATGATGATTATCGTGAAAGAGTCCTTGATTGGACGAGATCAATTGCGCTTGCAGGATTTGTTCAAGGAAGCCCAGAATGTCCAAGAAGTCATTACCCTCTTTTTGGCAACCTTGGAGTTAATCAAAACTCAGGAGTTAACTCTAGTGCAGAATGAGAGTTTTGGGGATATCTATCTCATGGAAAAGAAGGAAGAAAGTCAAGTGGCCCAAAGCTAGACTTGATAGAGAGGAAAGATGAGTACTTTAGCAAAAATAGAAGCGCTCTTGTTTGTAGTGGGTGAAGATGGGATTAGAGTCCGCCAGTTAGCTGAACTCCTCTCTCTGCCACCGACAGGCATCCAACAGAGTTTAGAAAAATTAGCCCAGAAGTATGAAAAGGATCCAGATTCCAGTTTGGCTCTGATCGAGACAGGGGGTGCTTATAGATTGGTGACCAAGCCTCAATTTGCAGAGATTTTGAAGGAATACTCTAAGGCACCTATCAACCAGAGTTTATCTCGGGCTGCCCTTGAGACCTTGTCCATCATTGCCTACAAACAGCCCATCACACGGATAGAAATTGATGCCATCCGTGGGGTCAACTCGAGTGGGGCCTTGGCAAAGTTGCAGGCTTTTGACCTGATAAAGGAAGACGGGAAAAAAGAAGTGTTGGGGCGCCCCAACCTCTATGTGACTACGGATTATTTCCTAGATTACATGGGAATTAACCATTTGGAAGAATTACCAGTGATTGATGAGCTTGAGATTCAAGCCCAAGAAAGCCAATTATTTGGTGAAAGGATAGAAGAAGATGAGAATCAATAAGTATATTGCCCACGCAGGTGTGGCCAGTAGGAGAAAAGCAGAAGAGCTGATCAAGCAAGGTTTGGTGACGGTTAACGGCCAAGTGGTACGTGAACTAGCAACAACCATCAAGTCAGGCGACAAGGTCGAAGTTGAAGGTCAACCTATCTACAACGAAGAAAAGGTCTACTATCTGCTTAACAAACCACGCGGTGTCATTTCCAGTGTGACAGATGACAAGGGCCGCAAGACGGTTGTGGACCTCTTGCCTAATGTCAAAGAGCGTATTTACCCAGTTGGACGTTTGGACTGGGATACATCAGGAGTCTTGATTTTGACTAATGATGGGGATTTTACGGATGAGATGATTCACCCTCGTAATGAGATTGACAAGGTTTATGTCGCGCGTGTTAAAGGTGTGGCCAATAAGGATAATCTCCGCCCCTTGACCCGTGGACTTGAGATTGATGGTAAGAAAACCAAGCCGGCTGTCTATGAGATTCTCAAAGTCGATCCAGTCAAAAACCGCTCTGTGGTGCAGTTGACTATCCATGAAGGGCGTAACCACCAGGTTAAAAAGATGTTTGAAGCTGTCGGTCTCCAAGTAGATAAGTTGTCACGGACCCGTTTTGGACATCTAGACTTGACAGGACTCCGTCCAGGAGAATCCCGTCGTCTTAATAAAAAAGAAATCAGCCAACTACATACCATGGCTGTAACCAAGAAATAATGAAACAAATTTTAATAGCGCCTGTGCGCTTTTACCAACGGTTTATCTCACCAGCCTTTCCGCCCTCTTGTCGCTTTGAGCCTACCTGTTCAAACTATATGATTCAGGCTATTGAAAAACATGGCTTCAAGGGTGTTTTGATGGGCTTGGCTCGGATTTTACGTTGTCATCCCTGGTCGAAAACGGGTAAGGACCCTGTGCCAGACCACTTTACTTTGAAAAGAAATTCAAAGTAAGATTGTATTCTAATGTATAAAACACAGATAGATGATACTTGGTATTTACTAAGTGCCATCTATCTGTGTTTTTATTTATTATTGATGTTTCTGTTATCCTATTCCAAAATGTTTTTACCTTCTTTAACACGCCAATGATAATCCGATAAAATAATATCTTCAAGAGAGTAACTAGCCTGCCAATCAAGGTATTTTTTAGCTTTTGAAGCATCTGCTAGGACGCTAGCTGGGTCACCAGCACGTCGAGCAACAATTTCGTGTGGTATTTTTTGATTCAGTAATTCTTCAGCAGTTTTAAAGATTTCTTTGACGGTATAGCCTTTTTCAGTTCCTAAGTTAAAGATTTGAGAAGAACTGTCTTCTTGAAAGAGGTAATTCATCCCTTTAACATGAGCCTGTGCAAGGTCCAAAACATGAATGTAATCTCGAATACATGAACCATCACGTGTATCGTAGTCATCTCCAAATATTTTGAGGCTATCATTTTGTCCCAATGCGGTCTTGTTGATATTGGGAATAATATGAGTTGGATTTTTCACGCGCAGACCGTTTGAAGCATCCATTTCAGCCCCAGCTACATTAAAGTAACGGAAAATAACATATTTCCAGTCGTAGCGATTGGCCATCCAGTAAATCATTCGTTCGCCCATCAGTTTTGTCTCTGCATAAGGATTGACGGGGTCGAGCAGGGTATCTTCAGTAGCTGGCTTGTCAATACAATTATTACCATAGAGGGAAGCGGTTGAAGAGAACATGATTTTTTGAATGCCAACTTCAGATAAGACTTTGAGAACTTGGTTCATACCAGCGACATTGGCAGTGAAGTATTTGCTTGGGTTTTCAATGCTTTCGCTCACAACAATCTCACCTGCACAATGAAGAACAGCATCAATCTGATTTTCTTCCAAATAAGCTTTTAAGGAACTAGCATCATAAACGTCCAGTTGTTTAAAGCTAGCACGACTATCTACAGCCGAACGATTTCCTGTAGAGAGATTATCTAAGACATGCACCTGGTATCCAGCATTTAAAAGAGCTTTAACGGTATGAGAGCCAATGTAGCCAGCTCCACCTGTAACAAGAATTGTTTTTGTCATGATTTTTTCCTTTTTCTAGTTTTGTACTATTTTAAATAAAAAAGAAAGGAAAGTCAATTATTTTCAGTTGCTTTTGATAAAATCTGAATGATATTGCCATTAAATTGTTTTTTTGTTCGTAAAACAAGAGTTGGATTAATCTTGGAATAGTTCTTAGATTTCACCTCACATGTAAGGGAATACAATCTTTTTCTAAGATATAGCAGGACTAAGATACTAATTTAGAAATCCACCTTCCCGCTATCCTTCTCCTATAAAAAGTGGTAAAATGGATGAAAGAAAGAAGGAACTGAAATGACAACATTATTTTCAAAAATCAAAGAAGTAACAGAACTTGCTGCAATCTCAGGTCATGAAGCGCCTGTCCGCGCTTATCTTCGTGAAAAGTTGACACCGCACGTAGATGAAGTGGTGACAGATGGCTTGGGTGGTATTTTTGGTATCAAACATTCAGAAGCTGCGGATGCACCGCGCGTCTTAGTCGCTTCTCATATGGATGAAGTTGGATTTATGGTTAGTGAGATTAAGCCAGATGGTACCTTCCGTGTCGTTGAGATTGGCGGTTGGAACCCTATGGTGGTTAGTAGCCAGCGCTTTAAACTCTTTACTCGTGACGGTCGTGAAATTCCTGTGATTTCAGGCTCTGTTCCGCCACATTTGACTCGCGGAAAGGGTGGACCAACTATGCCAGCTATTGCAGATATCGTCTTTGATGGCGGTTTTGCGGACAAGGCTGAGGCAGAAAGTTTTGGCATCCGTCCTGGTGATACCATCGTACCAGATAGCTCTGCAATCTTGACAGCCAATGAAAAAAATATCATCTCAAAAGCTTGGGACAATCGCTATGGAGTTCTCATGGTGAGCGAGTTGGCGGAAGCTCTGTCAGATAAAAAACTTGGCAATGAACTCTATCTGGGCTCTAACGTCCAAGAAGAGGTTGGTCTCCGTGGTGCCCATACATCAACAACCAAATTTGACCCAGAAGTATTTCTGGCAGTTGACTGTTCACCTGCTGGTGATGTTTATGGTGGTCAAGGTAAGATTGGGGATGGAACCTTGATTCGTTTCTACGATCCAGGTCACTTGCTTCTCCCAGGAATGAAGGATTTCCTTTTAACAACGGCTGAAGAAGCTGGTATCAAGTACCAATACTACTGTGGCAAAGGCGGAACAGATGCTGGCGCAGCTCATCTGAAAAATGGTGGTGTCCCATCTACAACAATCGGTGTTTGCGCTCGTTATATCCATTCTCACCAAACCCTCTACGCTATGGATGACTTCCTAGAAGCGCAAGCTTTCTTACAAGCCTTGGTGAAGAAATTGGATCGTTCAACGGTTGATTTGATTAAAAATTATTAAACCATAAGGGAGGTGGTAGGGATGGTAGAACCAAACCTAGAAAACCTTATAAAAGATCTTTACAATCATGCTCGACAAGATTTGAGTGAAGATTTAGTTGCTGCTCTCCTAGAGACTGCTAAAAAACTGCCTACTACAAATGAGCAATTGCTGGCAGTTCGTCTCTCAGGCCTGGTCAATCGTGAATTGCTCCTAAATCCCAAACATCCGGCACCTGAGTTGCTCAACTTGGCTCGCTTTATTAAGAGAGAAGAAAACAAGTACAGAGGAACCGCAGCTTCTGCAATTATGTATGGGGAGCTCTTTAAAATGCTTTGATTCCATTGTGAATCAAAGCATTTTTCTATATGGTAGAAAAGAAACTATTGCTGAGGAGAAGAAAAAAGCCATCCCATTTAGGATAGCTTCTTTTGGTTATCAGATTTGTTCAGCGATGACCTTTTCAGCTAGGTTCATAGCGTGGTCAGACACTCGAGTGTAGTGGGAAATGATGTCGATAAAGTTGACCCCAGCTTGTGTTGAACACTCGCCTTTGTTAAGACGTTTGATATGGGTCTTTCTGAGAACACGCTCTATATTGTTGATCTCTTTATGGCGTTCAATCAGACTTTGAGCTTTTTCAATATCATTGTTTTCCACGCTGTCAAGGGCATCCTTGATAAAGGCAGTGGTTTTTTGATAGATATCAGCTAGTTCTTGCAAAGCAGCTTCAGAGAACACAACATTTTTACGTTGAAGATAGTCGGTCAGATTGATTAGGGCTTCTGCGTGGTCCCCAATCCGTTCCAAATCACGGGATGAATCCAGGATGTTGGTGAGCACTTCACTTTCTTTCTGGCTAAGAGCTTCGCTTGAAAGAGTAATAAGATAGCGAGTCAATTTTTCATCAATGGTGTTGATGGCTTCTTCCGTCTTGTGGCCTTTTTCAGCAACTTTTTCATTGAGGTCAATGATGTAGTTGTATGAAAGGTCAAAGGCTTTAGAAGCGTAATTTCCTAAGTGAAGGAGTTCTTTTTTCGCATTTCCGAGAGCGATTGATGGAGCTTGCTTAATCAAGTGTTCATCAAGGTAAAGAGGTTCGTATTTGACAACTTCGTCTTCACCAGGGATGAGCTTGGTTACAAAGTAGGCCAAGGCACCGATGAAGGGAAATTGGATAATAGTATTTGTGATATTAAAGGTTCCGTGGGCGAAGGCAATGGTCATTTCTGGAGCCAGATTGAGTGTAGATTCAAACCATTGAATCAAGCCAGTGAAAGGTACAAGGAAGACAATACAGATAACTGTACCAATCACGTTAAAGGCGACATGGGCACCAGCAACACGTTTGGCGGCGATATTGGCTCCAAGAGAAGCAATAATAGCTGTAATGGTCGTTCCGATATTATCACCAAACAAGACTGGTAAGGCACCTTGTAGATCAATCAAACCACTTGCGTAAAGATTCTGTAGGATACCGATAGTTGCGGAAGAAGCTTGAATGAGTAGGGTTAGTCCAGTTCCGACAAAGACACCTAGAATAGGACTCTTACTTAGTTCAACCATATAGTCCCTAAAGACTTGCAGGTCTTTTAGAGGTTCCATTGCACCGCTCATAAGATTGAGAGCGAAGAAGATACCACCTACACCAAAAATGATACGTCCGATGTTATTGATAGAGCGATTCTTGGTGAAGAAGAGACAAATCGCTCCGATGAAAAGCATTGGTAAGGCGTAATCTCCTAGCTTAAAACCGATGATAAAGGATGTAACGGTAGTTCCAATATTGGCACCCATGACAATACCGATAGCTTGACGCAAGGTCAAAAGTCCTGCGCTGACTAGCCCCACTGTAATGACTGTGACACCAGAACTTGACTGAATTAGCGCCGTCATACCGATACCAACTAGCACACCGAAGAACGGATTGCTGGTATATTTGTCAATGTAAAAACGAAGGCGATCTCCAGCAGCTTGTTGCAAACCGTCTCCCATGGTCTTGATACTATATAAGAATAGTCCCAGACCACCTAAAAAGTGAAATAAAATTTCCTGCCAATTAATGGACATTTCTTTTTCCTCCGAAAAATAATAACGGAATTTCTCCTATTCTATTTTAAAGGATAAAAGTAAATCTAACAAGTGTTAAGCTAAAATTTTAGAAAGAAAATTCATCAGCAAGGACCTTAATTATATTAATTTTACCAATTTCTAACCTAGATATAGGTATTTCCTTTTATACATTGACATTTAAAAGAAATATTTTAAAATGAGGGAGGAATTATCTTGATCCCTGTGATTGGGATAAAAATTTTATAAAGAAAGTTAAGCGCTTTCTTTTTGTGCAACAAAATCAATCTTTTAGGAGGCAAAAATGAAGAATCCATTTTTTGAAAGACGTTGTCGTTACAGTATTCGTAAGTTATCAGTAGGAGCCTGCTCGCTGATGATTGGGGCTGTTTTATTTGCTGGTCCAGCCTTAGCAGAAGAAACTGCAGTTCCTGAAAATAAGGGAGCCAATACAGAGCTTGTTTCAGGAGAGGGTGAGCATTCGACCAATGAAGCTGATAAGCAGCATGAAGGAGAACATGCTAGAGAAAATAAGCCAGAAAAGGCAGAAGGAGTAGCGACAGCATCTGAAACTGCTTCGCCAGCAAGCAATGAAGCTGCAACTACTGAAACTGCAGAAGCAGCTAGCGCAGCTAAACCAGAGGAAAAAGCAAGTGAGGTCCTTGCAGAAACACCATCTGCAGAAGCAAAACCAAAGTCTGACAAGGAAACGGAAGCAAAACCTGAAGCAACTAGCCAAGGAGATGAGTCTAAGTCAGCAGCAGAAGCTAATAAGACTGAAAAAGAAGTCCAGCCAGATGTCCCTAAAAATACGGAAAAAACATTAAAACCAAAGGAAATCAAATTTAATTCTTGGGAGGATTTGTTGAAATGGGAACCGGGTGCGCGTGAAGATGATGCTATTAACCGCGGGTCTGTTGCCCTCGCTTCACGTCGGACAGGTCATTTGGTCAATGAAAAAGCTAGCAAGGAAGCAAAAGTACAAGCCCTATCCAACACCAATTCTAAAGCAAAAGACCATGCTTCTGTTGGTGGAGAAGAGTTCAAGGCCTATGCTTTTGACTATTGGCAATATCTAGATTCAATGGTCTTCTGGGAAGGTCTCGTACCAACTTCTGACGTTATTGATGCAGGTCACCGTAACGGGGTTCCTGTATATGGTACACTCTTCTTCAACTGGTCTAATAGTATTGCTGATCAAGAAAAATTCGCTGAAGCTTTGAAGCAAGACCCAGATGGTAGCTTTCCAATTGCCCGTAAATTGGTAGACATGGCCAAGTATTATGGCTATGATGGGTATTTTATCAACCAAGAAACAACAGGTGACTTAGTAACGCCACTTGGTGAAAAAATGCGTCAATTCATGCTTTATACAAAAGAATATGCGGCAAAAGTCAACCATCCAATCAAGTATGCTTGGTACGATGCCATGACCTATAAATATGGTCGTTACCACGAAGATGGTCTAGGTGATTACAACTACCAGTTCATGCAAAAAGAAGGTGACAAGGTCCCTGCGGATCAATTCTTTGCCAATTTCAACTGGAATAAGGAAAAGAATGACCACTCTGTAGAAATGGCAAAATGGCTGGAACGTAGCCAATATGATGTCTTTGCAGGATTGGAATTGCAACAAGGTGGTTCTTATAAGACAAAAGTTAAATGGGATGCTCTTTTAGATGAAAAAGGCAAGTTACGTTTGTCACTTGGACTCTTTGCACCAGATACAATTACCAGTCTAGGAAAAACAGGTGAAGATTACCATAAAAACGAAGATATCTTCTTCACAGGTTACCAAGGAGATCCGACAGTTCAAAAACCAGCGGACAAAGAGTGGTATGGGATTGCTAATTTAGTTGCAGACCGCACACCAGCAGTAGGCCGGACCTTCACTACCTCCTTTAATACAGGCCATGGTAGAAAGTGGTTTGTAGACGGAAAAGTTTCTAAGGATTCTGAGTGGAACTACCGTTCGGTTTCAGGTATCTTGCCAACATGGCGCTGGTGGCAGACTTCAACAGGGGAAAAACTTCGTGCAGAATATGATTTTACAGATGCCTACAATGGCGGAAATTCCCTTAAATTCTCTGGTGATGTAGCTGGTAAGACGGATCAGGATGTGAGACTTTATTCTACTAAGTTAGAAGTAACTGAGAAAACCAAACTTCGTGTTGCCCACAAGGGAGGAAAAGGCTCGAAAGTTTTTATGGCCTTTTCTACAACTCCAGACTACAAATTCGATGATGCAGATGCATGGAAAGAGCTAACCCTTTCTGACAACTGGACAAATGAAGAAATTGACCTTAGCTCATTAGCTGGAAAAACCATCTATGCAGTCAAACTCTTCTTCGAACATGAAGGTACTGTAAAAGATTATCAGTTCAACCTAGGACAATTAACTATCACGGACAATCACCAAGCGCCACAAGCACCTACAGGTCTCTCTGTGGTGAAGCAATCTCTTAAGAATGCCCAAGAAGCTGAAGCAGTAGTTCAATTTTCGGGTAACCAAGACGCAGATTTCTATGAAGTCTACGAAAAAGACGGGAACAACTGGCGTTTGTTGACAGGTTCATCTGCTTCAACAATCTACTTGCCAAAAGTTAGCCGTTCTGCTAATGCGACTGGTACGACTCAAGAATTGAAAGTCGTTGCAGTTGGTAAAAATGGCCTTCGTTCAGAAGCTGCGACGGCGTCCTTTAACTGGGGAATAACAGTTCAGGATACGACTCTCCCAAGACCTTTGGCTGAAAATATTGTTCCAGGGGCAACGGTTATCGGTAGTACTTTCCCGAATACCGAAGGTGGAGAAGGTGTTGAAGGTATGTTGAACGGTACCATTACCAGTCTTTCAGACAAGTGGTCTTCAGGACAATTGAGCGGTAGTGTCGATATTCGTTTGACTCAACTACGTCGTGTTGTCAGATGGGTGATGGATCATGCGGGAGCTGGTGGTGAGTCTGTTAACGATGGTCTGATGAACACCAAGGATTTTGATCTTTATTACAAGGATACAGATGGCGAGTGGAAACTAGCCAAGGAAGTTCGTGGTAATAAAGCGCACGTTACGGATATCACTCTTGACAAACCAATCACTGCCCAAGACTGGCGTCTAAAAGTTATCACATCTGATAACGGAACACCTTGGAAGGCCATTCGTATCTACAACTGGAAGATGTACGAAACCTTGGACACAGAAAGTCAAAATATTCCAATGGCTAAGGTAGCTGCTCGTTCACTTGGAAACCACCAAGTTCAACTGGGCTTCTCTGATGTTCCGGCAGGCGCAACCATCACCGTTTACGACAAGGCTGATTCACAAACACCAATTGCAACCTTGAAGACTGAAACTGGAGGTGACTTGGCAACAGCTCCATTGGGCTTTGACAAGCAACCAACTCTTCTCTACTATCGTACCCAACTACCTGGTAAAGAAATCAGTAACACCTTGGCAGTAGCGATTCCGCAGGATGAAAGAAAAATTGCTGCGGTTAGTCTGGAAAAAGAACCTAAAAAGACGGTTTACAAAGAGGGAGAAAAACTTGACCTTAGAGGCGGAACACTCCGTATTCAATACGAAGGGGGACAAGCCGACGAGCTGATTAACCTTACTCACTCAGGTGTGACGGTATCTGGATACGAGGTTCATCAAAAAGGGGAACAAAACCTAACACTTCAATACCTTGGTTTACCAGTGTCAGGTGATCTGAAAGTCCAAGTGACAGGACAGGATGAAGGAAAAACAAAAGAAGTAGCGGGCTTGTATATTACTAAGAAACCAAAAATAGACTATCTAGTAGGAGATCAACTGGATCTCTCTGAAGGTCGCTTTGGTATTCTCTATGATGACGAGACAGAAGAGACTCACAGCTTTACTGATGAAGGTGTTGAAATCACGGGCTACGATGCTCAGAAGACTGGACGCCAGACCTTGACCCTGCATTACAAGGGGCACACAGCTGAGTTTGATGTCTTGGTTTCTCCAAAGGCTGCAGTTAATGATGAATACCTTAAACAAGAAATCACTGCTGCCCAAGGCCGTCAGTCAACCCTTGCCTATACCTTCTCAAGTGAGGACAAACAAGCTGTACTAGTAGAGAAACTCAATGCAGCGAAAGCTGTTGCAGAAAACCATGATGCCAGTCAAGAAGAAGTCAACAAAGCCTTGAATGAATTGAAACAAGCTGGAGCGGACTTGGATGGAAATCAACGTTATCAGACAGCTAGAGAAGAATTGGAAGGCTTGCTCGAATCCGTCCGTGAAAAAGATCCTAAAGCTGAGTTGATTGAACAAGCAGAAACTTTGTTGGCTTCAGAGATGCCAACTCCACAAGCTTTTGCGGACATGAAAGAAAAGCTGAATAAGAAACTAGCTCCTGCAGAAGAGAGCCATCATGTTGGTAGCATGGATCTAAGTGAAGTAGCCCCAACAGTTGAGGTCCTCCCTGAACTAGTTGTTGAAACTGAAACAACAGCCTATGAACATCAAGAGCGACCGAATGCGAACCTTCTTAAAGATCAACGTCAATTTGTCCAAAAAGGAGAAGAAGGGCAGATTCGTCGTCTAGTAGAAGTAGATGCTCAAGGCAATCGTATCCTTCGTTCAACAGAAGTTCTCAAGGAAGCTGTTCCAGAGATTACCGAAGTAGGTACAAAAGTTCTATCAAGCAATCAACCAGCTGAAGGAGTTAAAGATTTAGTTCTAGAAACTCCGAAACTAGAAGTTGAAGAAGTTGCAGTATCCTTTGAACGTCAAGAACGTCCAAATTCAGAACTTCTCAAAGGTCAACGTCGTATTGTGCAAGCTGGAGAAGAAGGACAAATTCGTCGCTTTGTAGAAGTCGATGCCCGAGGCAAACGCACCCTTCGTTCAACAGAAGTTCTCAAGGAAGCTGTTCCAGAGATCACCGAAGTAGGTACAAAAGTTCTATCAAGCAATCAACCAGCTGAAGGAGTTAAAGATTTAGTTCTAGAAACTCCGAAACTAGAAATTGAAGAGGATACAGTGGCCTTCAATCGTCAAGAACGGCCAAATCCAAATCTCCTAGTCGGTCAACGTCAACTTGTCCAAGCAGGAGTTGAGGGACAAATTCGTCGCTTGATTGAAGTAGATAGTCAAGGCAATCGCACTCTTCGTACAACAGAAGTTCTCAAGGAAGCTCTTCCAGAAATTGTTGAAGTTGGAACGAAAGAAGAGAAAGACTCTCAAAAAACAGGTCAAGCTCTTTTAGCAACACCGACAAATGAAAAAGTAGGTAAAGAACTTCCAAATACTGGAGTAAGAAGAGATGCTAGTCTAGTGGCACTAGGACTCCTCGGAGTGATGATTGGCTATGGCCTACTTGCTGGAAAGAAGAGAGAAAACGAATCGATTTAGGATTCTTGCATTTCCTCATAACAACTAAAAACAAGGTTTGACTGTAGATTAGTTAAACCTCGTTTTAACTAGTAAAAATCAGTGGAAGAATGAGATGGATTAACTAGTTTTTCTTGTATTACTTAGCGATTTGGAAAGGTTTTTCTAGTTTTGATTTTCAGAAATGCTAGTTTTTGTTGCAAGAAAGAACTGGAAAAGTTTAGGGTTTTTCTATCTCTTTTGCTGATTTTGTGATATAATTAACACGTATAAAAAAAGAAGGAGTCATATCTAATGGCAAAATTGACTGTTAAAGACGTTGAATTGAAAGGGAAAAAAGTTCTCGTTCGTGTTGACTTCAACGTACCTGTAAAAGATGGCGTGATTACCAACGACAATCGTATCACTGCAGCTCTTCCAACTATCAAGTACATCCTTGAACAAGGTGGACGTGCTATCCTCTTCTCTCACCTTGGTCGTGTAAAAGAAGAAACAGACAAAGCTGGTAAATCACTTGCTCCTGTAGCTGCTGACTTGGCAGCTAAATTGGGTCAAGAAGTTGCTTTCCTTCCAGGTGTCACTCGTGGTGCTGAATTGGAAGCAGCTATCAACGCTCTTGAAGATGGACAAGTTCTCTTGGTTGAAAACACTCGTTACGAAGATGTTGACGGCAAAAAAGAATCTAAAAACGATTCTGAACTTGGTAAATACTGGGCATCACTTGGAGATGGTATCTTCGTAAACGATGCATTCGGTACAGCTCACCGTGCACACGCATCTAACGTTGGTATCTCAGCAAACGTTGAAAAAGCAGTTGCTGGTTTCCTTCTTGAAAACGAAATTGCCTACATCCAAGAAGCAGTTGAAGCTCCAGAACGTCCATTTGTGGCTATCCTTGGTGGTTCAAAAGTTTCAGACAAGATCGGTGTTATCGAAAACTTGCTTGAAAAAGCTGATAAAGTCCTTATCGGTGGTGGTATGACTTACACATTCTACAAAGCACAAGGTATCGAAATCGGTAACTCACTTGTAGAAGAAGACAAATTGGATGTTGCGAAAGCTCTTCTTGAAAAAGCAAACGGTAAATTGATCTTGCCAGTTGACTCAAAAGAAGCTAACGCATTTGCTGGTTACACTGAAGTGCGTGACACTGAAGGTGAAGCAGTTTCTGAAGGCTTCCTTGGTCTTGACATCGGTCCAAAATCTATCGCTAAATTTGACGAAGCTTTGACTGGTGCCAAAACAGTTGTATGGAACGGACCTATGGGTGTATTTGAAAACCCAGACTTCCAAGCTGGAACAATCGGTGTGATGGACGCTATCGTGAAACAACCAGGCGTTAAATCAATCATCGGTGGTGGTGACTCAGCTGCCGCAGCGATTAACCTTGGCCGTGCAGATAAGTTCTCATGGATTAGTACGGGCGGAGGTGCTTCAATGGAACTTCTCGAAGGTAAAGTATTGCCAGGTTTGGCTGCACTTACAGAAAAATAATTTCAGCCCGTTAGTCTCTACAAAATCCTGATTTTGTAGAAAAAGGAACAAAACTGAAACGTTAACAAAAAGGTGGCTATGTCACCTTTTTGTGTTAGTGTAGGTATTTGTGACGCGGTGGTGGAGCATCAATGGAACTTCTTGAAGGTAAAGTTCTTCCAGGACTTGCAGCCTTGACAGAAAAATAAGATTTTATAAACAAGTCAAAGAAGAGAGGGATGAAAGTTCCTCTTTTCTTTTGCTTAAAATAAAAACGCTTCCTCTCAACTATTACTCATAAAAATCACCGATTTATGATAAAATGGAAATAGAAAGTTGAGATTATGAGTTATTTTAAAAAATATAAATTCGATAAATCCCAGTTCAAACTTGGTATGCGAACCTTTAAAACGGGTATTGCTGTTTTTCTAGTTCTCTTGATTTTTGGCTTTTTTGGTTGGAAAGGTCTTCAAATTGGTGCTTTGACAGCCGTTTTTAGCCTGAGAGAGAGTTTTGATAAGAGTGTCCATTTTGGGACTTCGCGTATTCTAGGAAATAGTATCGGTGGCCTCTATGCCCTAGTCTTCTTCTTATTAAATACCTTTTTCCACGAAGCTTTTTGGGTAACCTTAGTTGTTGTTCCGATTTGCACCATGTTAACCATTATGACAAATGTAGCCATGAATAACAAAGCAGGGGTTATTGGTGGTGTAGCTGCTATGTTAATCATTACCCTATCGATTCCGAGTGGTGAAACAATTTTGTACGTATTTGCGCGTGTATCAGAAACTTTCATGGGAGTTTTTGTCGCAATTCTCGTAAATTACGATATTGAACGTATTAGGCTCTTTTTAGAGAAAAAAGAAAAATAATGTTACATTTTATAACATTATCAATTGACGTTTGTCTTTTTTTAGACTATAATAGACAGAAAGAAGGAAATTGTAAATGAAGGAAAAAGAATTTCGCCGAAATATGGCTGTTTTTCCTATCGGCAGTGTTATGAAGTTGACCGATCTATCGGCGCGTCAGATTCGTTATTATGAAGATCAAGAGTTGATTAAGCCTGATCGAAACGAAGGGAACCGTCGCATGTATTCCTTGAATGACATGGATCGTCTGCTTGAAATCAAAGATTATATCTCTGAAGGTTATAATATCGCTGCCATTAAGAAAAAATATGCTGAACGTGAAGCGAAATCCAAGAAAGCGGTGAGTCAGACTGAGGTGCGTCGTGCACTTCATAATGAACTCCTCCAACAGGGTCGCTTTGCTTCAGTACAGTCACCTTTTGGTCGCGGTTAGGCAACCGCAAGTAGTCATACATTAAGGAGAAAACTCATGCCAATCACAGCTGCAGATATTCGTCGTGAAGTCAAGGAAAAAAATGTTACCTTTATTCGTCTCATGTTCTCAGATATTTTGGGAACCATGAAAAACGTCGAAATTCCTGCTACAGATGAACAGTTAGATAAAGTCTTGTCAAACAAGGCTATGTTTGATGGATCTTCAATCGAAGGTTTTGTACGTATCAATGAGTCGGATATGTACTTGTACCCTGACTTGGATACATGGACAGTCTTCCCTTGGGGAGATGAAAATGGAAGTGTTGCAGGTTTGATCTGTGATGTCTATACAACAGAAGGTGAACCATTTGCAGGTGACCCTCGTGGTAATCTCAAACGTGCTCTTCGTCACATGGAAGAAGTGGGATTCAAATCATTCAACCTTGGACCGGAGCCAGAATTCTTCCTATTTAAATTGGATGAAAATGGAGATCCAACACTTGAAGTGAATGACAAGGGTGGCTACTTTGATTTGGCGCCTACTGACCTTGCGGACAATACACGTCGTGAGATTGTCAATGTCTTGACCAAAATGGGATTTGAAGTAGAAGCGAGTCACCACGAGGTTGCGGTTGGACAACATGAAATTGACTTCAAGTACGATGAAGTTCTCCGTGCTTGTGATAAGATTCAAATCTTTAAACTTGTTGTTAAAACCATTGCTCGCAAACATGGGCTTTACGCAACCTTTATGGCTAAACCAAAATTTGGTATTGCTGGATCAGGTATGCACTGTAATATGTCCTTGTTTGATGCAGAAGGAAATAATGCCTTCTTTGATCCCAATGATCCAAAAGGAATGCAGTTGTCAGAAACGGCCTACCATTTCCTTGGCGGTTTGATCAAACATGCTTACAACTATACTGCTATCATGAATCCAACGGTTAACTCATACAAACGTTTGGTTCCAGGTTATGAAGCGCCTGTTTACATTGCTTGGGCTGGTCGTAACCGTTCGCCACTTGTGCGCGTGCCTGCTTCACGTGGTATGGGAACTCGTCTTGAGTTGCGTTCAGTGGATCCAATGGCAAACCCTTACATCGCTATGGCTGTTCTTTTGGAAGTTGGTTTGCATGGTATTGAAAATAAAATCGAAGCACCAGCTCCTATCGAAGAAAATATCTACATCATGACAGCAGAAGAGCGCAAGGAAGCTGGTATTACAGACCTTCCATCAACCCTTCACAACGCTTTGAAGGCTTTGACAGAAGATGAAGTTGTCAGAGCGGCTCTTGGAGAACATATCTATACTAGTTTCCTTGAAGCCAAGCGAATCGAATGGGCAAGTTATGCAACCTTCGTTTCACAATGGGAAATTGATAATTATTTAGACCTTTACTAATACTAATATAGAAGAAAGATTGCCTGAGGGTGATCTTTTTTCTTGTGTTTTGTATCGAGGTGTGATATATTTTATATAACGAAGTGCGATATATCGAACTGAATAGGAGGTGGTTATAAATGGAATTAACTGATAAGATTCGTAGAGTTTATCTTCCGATGACGGAAACGGGCTTTTATATCTTGTTCTGTCTGCAAAAGGAAGGTCATGGTTATAGTATTACGCAAAAGGTCAAGGAGATGACAGATTTGCAAGTTTCGATTAGTCCTGGAACTATGTATGGAACTTTGTCAAAGATGGAAAAGGATGGCTTGATTTTCTTTGTCCGAGAAGAAGAAAAACGTAAAATCTATCAGATCACAGATTTGGGGCGAAAAGTCTTAGATATTGAATTGAAGCGTATTGAACGGCTCTATAGAAACAGTCGGGAGGAAGGATGATGGAAAAGAAAATTGTTTATCGAATTTTTACAATTGCGGATTATGAGAGGGAGGCTCTATACTTTAGAGAAATGCATGCTAAGGGCTGGAAACTTAGGAAAGTAAGCTATTCTATCTTATTGTTTGCAGTTAAGTATACCTTTGAAAAGTGTCACCCTGAGCAAGTGTCTTATCAGTTGGATTTTTACCCAATGGAAAAATCAGAGAGAGCCTCCTATTTACAACTGTTTAAAGACTGTGGCTGGGAGCATATTACAGACTTTAATAGTTTTTCCTATTTTAGAAAAGCACATTCTGAAATTGAATCGAATGCAGAGTTTGAAATCTATAATGACGCTGCTGGGAAGTTAGCTATGGTTAATCGCATTTTAAGACTGCGATTAGTACCTGTTTTACTTTTGCTAGCCATACATATACCATTCTTACTTAAATTGCTCAATAGAAGTAATGCGTATGGTCTATGGAGTTTACTTGCAGTCGGGCTAGATATTTTCTTATCTTTGATCCTTTTGTTAATAGTTTCTTATATTGGCTGGAAGTTATGGCATAAAAAGAAGAAATTATCAGATTTATGATAGGGTAGGTATGCTCAAAATTGGAGGGAAAGTCATGATAAATAAAAAGCAATTTCGGATTTTCACCATTGTTGATTTGGACAAGGAAGAAGAATATTTACATGAGATGCATTTGAAAGGTTGGAGCTATAGAACGAGTCGTTTTGGTTTGTTCTATTTTGACAAATGTCAGCCAGACGATATCATCTACCGTATCTATGATTCTAGGTTTCTTAAAAAGCATAAGCATGAACTGCAAGATTTTAGAGATAGCGGTTGGGAATTGATAGGAGCTGGTTTTTGTTCGATTCTTCGTAAATCGTCTTCTGATTTACTTCCAGAGGATCAAGTCTATATGAGTAAGGGGCTCAGATGGGAAGTTATGCGATATAGACTTCGTTCCTGTACAGCGACTTTCTTAGGTGGTCTTGTTGTTTGTATGAGTTCGTTTAGAGAAGATCTTTCCATGTCTTTCTTTATTATTTTTGTTTTATATGCTTTTCTGATTTCTTATCTAATCCATGGTTTTTTCAGACTTAAAAGGAAATACCAAGTAGATGGAAGGTAGGGTTCTAGGTCTTCAGACTGATTTTTAGCACTCTTGATAAAAGAGTGCTAATTTTTTGAGTTTTTATCTTGACATTCTCTTTTAAGGGTGTATAATAGAATCATAAGTTAGCACTTGAGCGTATCGAGTGCTAATCGATCAGACAGAGAGGAGTGATGAGGTGGTTACAGAGCGTCAGCAGGATATTTTAAATCTGATTATTGACATCTTTACCAAAACGCACGAACCTGTCGGATCCAAAGCCTTGCAAGAGTCTATTAACTCTAGCAGTGCAACCATTCGTAATGACATGGCGGCTCTAGAAAAGCAAGGTTTGCTTGAGAAGGCTCATACTTCAAGTGGTCGGATGCCAAGTGTTGCTGGTTTTCAGTACTATGTGAAACACTCACTGGATTTTGACCGACTGGCTGAAAATGAGGTTTACGAGATTGTCAAAGCCTTTGATCAGGAATTTTTCAAATTGGAGGATATTCTGCAAGAGGCTGCTAATCTACTGACAGACTTGAGTGGCTGTACGGTAGTAGCACTGGATGTTGAGCCGAGCAGGCAACGGTTGACAGCCTTTGATATCGTTGTTTTGGGGCAACATACAGCCTTGGCAGTATTCACCCTAGACGAGTCTCGAACGGTTACTAGTCAGTTTCTGATTCCAAGGAACTTCTTGCAGGAGGATTTGCTGAAACTGAAGAGTATCATTCAGGAACGTTTCCTCGGCCACACCGTTCTAGATATTCACTACAAGATTCGGACGGAGATTCCGCAGATTATCCAGCGTTACTTTACAACAACGGACAATGTTATCGATCTCTTTGAACATATCTTTAAGGAAATGTTCAACGAAAACATTGTGGTGGCGGGCAAGGTCAATCTCTTGAATTTTGCCAATCTAGCAGCCTATCAGTTCTTTGACCAACCGCAAAAGGTGGCTCTGGAGATTCGTGAGGGGCTGCATGAGGATCAGATGCAAAATGTCCGTATTGCAGACAGTCAAGAGTCCTGTCTAGCAGACCTAGCGGTGATTAGTAGTAAGTTCCTCATTCCTTATCGGGGAGTTGGAATTCTAGCCATTATCGGTCCAGTCAATCTGGATTACCAACAACTAATCAACCAAGTCAACGTAGTCAACCGTGTTTTGACTATGAAGTTGACAGATTTTTACCGCTACCTCAGCAGTAATCATTACGAAGTACATTAAGATTGAAATCATTAAAGGAGGCGAAAATGGCCCAAGATATAAAAAATGAAGAAGTAGAAGAAGTTCAAGAAGAGGAAGTTGTGGAAACGGTAGAAGAAACAACTCCTGAGAAGTCTGAGTTGGACTTGGCAAATGAACGTGCGGATGAGTTCGAAAATAAATACCTTCGCGCTCATGCAGAAATGCAAAATATCCAACGCCGTGCCAATGAAGAGCGTCAAAACTTGCAACGTTATCGTAGCCAAGACTTGGCAAAAGCGATTCTCCCTTCTTTGGACAACCTTGAGCGTGCACTCGCAGTTGAAGGTTTGACAGATGATGTCAAAAAAGGCTTGGAAATGGTGCAAGAAAGCTTGATTCACGCTTTGAAAGAAGAGGGAATCGAAGAAATCACAGCTGACGGTGAATTTGACCATAACTACCATATGGCCATCCAAACTCTCCCAGCAGACGATGAACACCTAGCAGATACCATCGCCCAAGTCTTCCAAAAAGGCTACAAACTCCATGACCGCATCCTACGCCCAGCAATGGTGGTGGTTTACAACTAGGCTAGATAGCTTAAAAAAACCTGTCCGAAACGACACTAAACTATGAAGAAAGATAAGAGGCAAGCCGGAGGCTTGCAAGGAAGATATTTCCCGCCGTGGTGAAAGTTTCAGTAGCTTTTGCTACTGAAACAGGGGATTTTTGAGACAATAGGCTCAAAAATAAGTGATGAAATCCCGTAGGGAGTTGCTCACGTCCCCACCACTTAAGGGAAATATCAAAAATAGAAAATTAACTAACAAGGAGAAAAACACATGTCTAAAATTATCGGTATTGACTTAGGTACAACAAACTCAGCAGTAGCAGTTCTTGAAGGAACTGAAAGCAAAATCATCGCAAACCCAGAAGGTAACCGTACAACTCCATCTGTAGTCTCATTCAAAAATGGAGAAATCATCGTTGGTGACGCTGCAAAACGCCAAGCAGTTACAAATCCAGATACAGTCATCTCTATCAAATCTAAAATGGGAACTTCTGAAAAAGTTTCTGCTAACGGAAAAGAATACACTCCACAAGAAATCTCAGCTATGATCCTTCAATACTTGAAAGGTTATGCTGAAGACTACCTTGGTGAAAAAGTAACTAAAGCAGTTATCACAGTTCCAGCTTACTTTAACGATGCTCAACGTCAAGCAACAAAAGATGCTGGTAAAATCGCTGGTCTTGAAGTAGAACGTATTGTCAACGAACCAACTGCAGCAGCCCTTGCTTATGGTTTGGACAAGACTGATAAAGAAGAAAAAATCTTGGTATTTGACCTTGGTGGTGGTACATTCGACGTATCTATCCTTGAATTGGGTGACGGTGTCTTCGACGTATTGTCAACTGCAGGGGACAACAAACTTGGTGGTGATGACTTTGACCAAAAAATCATCGACCACTTGGTAGCAGAATTCAAGAAAGAAAACGGTATTGACTTGTCTACTGACAAGATGGCAATGCAACGTTTGAAAGATGCTGCTGAAAAAGCGAAGAAAGACCTTTCTGGTGTAACTTCAACACAAATCAGCTTGCCATTTATCACTGCAGGTGAGGCTGGACCTCTTCACTTGGAAATGACTTTGACTCGTGCGAAATTTGATGATTTGACTCGTGACCTTGTAGAACGTACAAAAGTTCCAGTTCGTCAAGCCCTTTCAGATGCAGGTTTGAGCTTGTCAGAAATCGACGAAGTTATCCTTGTTGGTGGTTCAACTCGTATCCCTGCCGTTGTTGAAGCTGTTAAAGCTGAAACTGGTAAAGAACCAAACAAATCAGTAAACCCTGATGAAGTAGTTGCTATGGGTGCGGCTATCCAAGGTGGTGTGATTACTGGTGATGTCAAAGACGTAGTCCTTCTTGACGTAACACCATTGTCACTTGGTATCGAAACAATGGGTGGTGTCTTCACAAAACTTATCGACCGCAACACTACTATTCCAACATCTAAATCACAAGTCTTCTCAACTGCGGCAGACAACCAACCAGCCGTTGATATCCACGTTCTTCAAGGTGAACGCCCAATGGCAGCAGATAACAAGACTCTTGGACGTTTCCAATTGACAGATATCCCAGCTGCACCTCGTGGAATTCCTCAAATCGAAGTAACATTTGACATCGACAAGAACGGTATCGTGTCTGTTAAGGCCAAAGACCTTGGAACTCAAAAAGAACAAACTATTGTTATCCAATCTAACTCAGGTTTGACTGACGAAGAAATCGACCGCATGATGAAAGATGCAGAAGCAAACGCTGAAGCAGATAAGAAACGTAAAGAAGAAGTTGACCTTCGTAACGAAGTAGACCAAGCGATCTTTGCGACTGAAAAGACAATCAAGGAAACTGAAGGCAAAGGCTTCGACACAGAACGTGACGCTGCCCAAGCTGCCCTTGATGACCTTAAGAAAGCTCAAGAAGACAACAACTTGGATGAAATGAAAGCAAAACTTGAAGCGTTGAACGAAAAAGCTCAAGGACTTGCTGTTAAACTTTACGAACAAGCCGCAGCAGCCCAACAAGCTCAAGCAGGAGCAGAGGGTGCACAAGCAACAGGAAACGCAGGCGATGACGTCGTAGACGGAGAGTTTACTGAAAAATAAGATGCAAAGCCCGTTAAAACCTCACAGTGAAATAGGAAATCTGACGCAGAAACTTTAGTTTCTAGGAAGATTTGTCTTTTTCACCAAGAGGTTAGGGAGTGCTCGATTTAGCATTACTAGTTTGATTTTTAAAACTCGAACGTCGTAATGATAAGAAGAAATCCAGAGGTTGCAACCCAGCCTCTGTTTTTCGATAAAATAGAGGATGTTGCTTATGAAAAAAGTACTTTGTGTCATTTATCCTAATTTTTCTCTTTATGAGATAACCACTTTAACGAGTACTTTAGCTCTGTCTTTTGATATCACGATTGATTATGTCGCTTCTGAGAATTCGATGGTGGTCTCTGAGGATGGTTTGTCCTGTCAACCGACGAAAACATTGGATCAGATCCGTATAGAAGATTATTCTTGTGTGATTTTGCCAGGAATGGTAAATATAGGTCCTGCTCTACAAGATGAGAAATTGATCTCGTTTTTGAGAAGTCTTAATGAGCAAGACATCCTAATTGCAGCCATTTCTTCAGCGCCCTTTTTATTGGCGAAAGCAGGTTTATTGAACGATACGAAATTTACAGGTGGGATTTGGCAAAACTTCTTTGACTATTTTGAATTTCTTCCTCGGGAAAATTTCAAAGCAAAAGCTGTCCTGCAAGATAAAAATATCATTACTGCTATTGGCTTTGCACATCTAGAGTTTGCAAGAAAAGTGATTCTTGGTCTAGGTTTGGCAGAAAATACTGACAACTATTTTAAAGAACAGAGCGAATATTCAGAAGAGAATTTGATTTTTACTCTATCGCACAAAGAGTTTGAGGAAGTGAAGCAGAGTATAGAAAATACCCTCTAATGATTTACTTATAAATTATAGAAAGGAATTGAACCCGACCTAAATTCTCGGAAAAAAGAGAAATCTGTCTAGGAGCATCGCTCCAGCGTCAGATTTCCTATTTTTCAGTCGAATTTTACGGTCTTGGTATCTTGTATGAACAATACTGAATTTTATGATCGTCTGGGGGTGTCGAAAAACGCTTCGGCAGACGAGATCAAAAAGGCTTATCGTAAGCTTTCCAAAAAATACCACCCAGATATCAACAAGGAGCCTGGTGCTGAGGAAAAGTACAAGGAAGTTCAAGAAGCCTATGAGACTTTGAGTGACGACCAAAAACGGGCTGCCTATGACCAATATGGCGCTGCAGGTGCCAATGGTGGCTTTGGAGGCTTCGGTGGTGGAGCTGGCGGTTTCAATGGGGCAGGTGGCTTCGGTGGTTTTGAAGACATCTTCTCAAGTTTCTTCGGCGGAGGTGGTGCTTCGCGCAATCCAAACGCTCCTCGCCAAGGGGATGACCTCCAGTATCGTGTGAACTTGACCTTTGAAGAAGCTATTTTTGGAGCTGAAAAAGAAGTCAAGTACAATCGTGAAGCAAGCTGTAGTACATGTAATGGCTCAGGTGCTAAGCCAGGAACAAGTCCAGTCACTTGTGGACGCTGTCATGGCGCTGGTGTCATTAACGTCGATACGCAGACTCCGCTTGGCATGATGCGTCGTCAAGTAACCTGTGATGTCTGTCACGGTCGCGGAAAAGAAATCAAAGACCCATGTACAACATGTCATGGAACAGGTCATGAAAAACAAGCCCATAGCGTACATGTGAAAATCCCTGCTGGTGTAGAAACAGGTCAACAAATTCGCCTAGCAGGTCAAGGTGAAGCAGGCTTTAACGGTGGACCTTATGGTGACTTGTATGTAGTGGTTTCTGTGGAAGCTAGCGACAAGTTTGAACGTGAAGGAACGACTATCTTCTACAATCTCAACCTCAACTTTGTTCAAGCAGCTCTTGGTGACACAGTAGATATTCCAACTGTTCACGGTGATGTTGAATTGGTTATCCCAGAGGGAACTCAGACTGGTAAGAAATTCCGCCTACGTGGCAAAGGAGCTCCGAGCCTTCGTGGCGGTGCAGTTGGTGACCAATACGTTACTGTTAATGTCGTAACACCGACAGGCTTGAACGACCGCCAAAAAGCAGCCTTGAAAGAATTCGCAGCTGCTGGTGATTTAAAAGTCAATCCAAAGAAAAAAGGCTTTTTTGACCATATTAAAGATGCCTTTGAAGGAGAATAAAGCAAAAAGAGCCGTCGGGCTCTTTTTACTTATCTTCAGTTTCCTGTGTTTCTTTGATCACAGCTAGTCTAGTCTGGATATCCTTTTCCAAGACCTTAAACTTGTAAGTCAGGTCTTCTTGGTATTCTTTGATGAGTTCTTTTTGTTGGTCGATGATTTGCAGGCTGTTTTGGATAATATCCACATCATCCTTGATAGCTTGAACGCGGTCAGTGGTATTCAAGACTTCATCCGTGATGGTTTGGCGATTTTTTGTAACCAGATAACTTCCAGCTGCAGCTCCTGCAAATAGCAGTAGATTGGATAATTTCATAGCAACTCCTTAGGCGTTTTTGATAGTTTCAGCGACTTGAGCAAGTTTGTCAAAGTCAGGTTCGTGGGCGATAAAATCAATCTTGAGGTCATCGTCCGCACTGTAGCGAGGCACGAGGTGAACGTGGGTATGAAAGACGGTTTGCCCTGCGATTTCTTCACAGTTGGCAATGATATTCATACCAGCAGCCTTGGTAGCTTTCATGACTTTTTGAGCTACTTTTGGTACTTGGGCAAAGAGTTGGCTGGCGCTAGTAGCGTCCATTTCTAAAAGATTGCGATAGTGTTCCTTTGGCACGACCAAGGTGTGTCCTGGTGTCACTTGAGAGATATCAAGAAAGGCAAGAACCTGCTCATCTTCATATACTTTTGAAGCAGGAATTTCCCCTGCGATGATTTTACAAAAAATGCAATCTGACATAAAATCTACCTCTACTGTATTGAATTTTGATATAATATAGCTACATTATACCAGATTTGGAGAAAATATGTTAGAAATTAAAAACCTGACAGGTGGCTATGTTCATGTTCCTGTCTTGAAAGATGTGTCCTTTACTGTTGAAAGTGGGCAGCTGGTCGGTCTGATTGGTCTCAATGGTGCTGGGAAATCGACGACTATTAATGAAATTATCGGTCTGTTGACACCCTATAGTGGTTCTATCAATATCAATGGCTTGACCCTGCAAGAAGATGCGACAAGTTACCGCAAGCAGATTGGCTACATTCCTGAGACACCTAGTCTGTATGAGGAACTGACCCTCAGAGAGCATATTGAAACGGTTGCCATGGCTTATGGTATTGAGCAGAAAGTGGCTTTTGATCGAGTAGAACCTTTATTAAAAATGTTTCGTCTGGATCAGAAATTGGACTGGTTCCCTGTTCATTTTTCAAAAGGGATGAAGCAGAAGGTCATGATTATTTGTGCTTTTGTGGTGGATCCAAGTCTCTTTATCGTGGATGAGCCTTTCCTTGGTCTTGATCCATTGGCTATTGCGGACTTGATTCAACTTTTAGAAGTGGAAAAGCAAAAAGGCAAGTCTATTCTCATGAGTACCCACGTGCTGGATTCGGCGGAGAAGATGTGTGATGCCTTTGTTATTCTTCACAAGGGAGAGGTGCGTGCTAAGGGGAATCTCCTGCAACTGCGCGAAGCCTTTGATATGCCTGAGGCTAGTTTGAATGATATTTACTTGGCTCTGACCAAAGAGGAGGAGCTATGAAAGACTTGTTTTTAAAGAGAAAGCAGGCTTTTCGTAAGGAGTGTGTCGGTTATCTGCGCTATGTTCTCAATGACCACTTTGTCTTATTCCTACTTGTTCTGCTGGGCTTTTTAGCCTACCAGTACAGTCAACTCTTGCAACATTTTCCTGAAAATCATTGGCCTATTCTTTTATTTGTAGGAATTACGTCTGTTTTACTTTTGCTTTGGGGAGGAATTGCCACCTATATGGAGGCTCCAGACAAGCTCTTTCTCTTAGTTGGAGAAGAGGAAATCAAGCTACATCTCAAGCGTCAAACTGGCATTTCCCTAGTCTTTTGGCTCTTTGTCCAAACCCTTTTCTTGCTTTTATTTGCGCCTTTATTTTTAGCCATGGGTTATGGCTTGCCTGTTTTTCTGGTCTATGTGCTTTTATTGGGAGTAGGTAAATATTTCCTCTTTCGTCAAAAGGCCAGCAAATTTTTCACTGAAACTGGACTGGACTGGGACTATGTTATTACCCAAGAAAGCAAGCGTAAGCAAGTCTTGCTTCGTTTCTTTGCCCTCTTTACGCAGGTCAAGGGAATTTCAAACAGCGTCAAGCGTCGTGCCTATCTGGACTTTATCCTAAAGGTTGTTCAGAAGGTACCGGGAAAGATTTGGCAAAATCTCTATTTGCGTTCTTATCTACGAAATGGAGACCTCTTTGCGCTTAGTCTTCGTCTGCTCTTGCTTTCCTTGCTGGCGCAGGTCTTTATCGAGCAAGCTTGGATTGCGACAGCAGTGGTGGTTCTCTTTAACTACCTCTTGCTCTTCCAGTTGCTGGCCCTCTATCATGCCTTTGACTACCAGTATTTGACCCAACTCTTTCCACTGGACAAGGGGCAAAAGGAAAAAGGCTTACAGGCTGTAGTCCGAGGATTGACCAGTTTCGTCTTAGTAGTGGAATTAGTTGTCGGGTTGATTACCTTCCAAGAAAAACTAGCCCTTCTAGCCTTGTTGGGTGCAGGTTTGGTTTTACTAGTCTTGTACTTACCTTATCAGGTAAAACGTCAGATGCAGGACTAACATTGCCTATATGATACTAAAAAAGAAGTTGAGTTCAGTTTGTCTCAACTTCTTTTATTTTCTACAAGAGAATGGTTGGTCCATAGAGACTCAACTTGGTCTTGACCTGGTCAAAGTGGAAGCGGTCATAGGCCCGCCAAGCAGCGCGAGTAGGAGCATCTGGATTGAGGGCGCTGAGTCCCATAAGAAGACTGGAAGTCTGGTAGAATTTTTCCAGTTCAATCAAGACTCGATTATCCACTGTTTCAGCCTTGGCTAGAAAACCAAGAATAGAGTTTAATTGCTCCTGAAAGCGGACGTCGTCAGCGGTTGCCTGTCTGCATGCTTGATAGGCTTTGTTTAAGTCAGTAATCAAAGTCTGAGCTCTTTTGATAGGGTCTGTATCTGTCATGGGAATGCCTCCTCTAATCTGGGTGCTAGTCTTGTTTCTAGCAACTGTATTTTGATACTGTCAGTTTATCACTTTTATCTCCTTTTTCACCATAAAATCTTTAATTGCCCTTGAAATTTCCTGAATGGTACTGTTAAGATTTTATGATAAAATAGTTGTAAGATTATCATGCTTATTTGAGGAACAAGACACCCTTCAGGAGCGTTAAAGGCCTGTTTAGGATTTGGTGGGCTTGTATCATAGTATTTTTGCTATTCTCTTTTTAGGAAGAAATCGAAACAAGGAGAGTAAGAAGATGAGAATATTTGTTTTAGAGGATGATTTTTCCCAGCAGACTAGGATTGAAACGACGATTGAGAAACTCTTGAAGGAACATCAGATCACTCCCAGTTCTTTTGAGGTATTTGGGAAGCCAGATCAACTGCTGACTGAAGTCCATGAGAAGGGGGCGCATCAACTATTCTTTTTGGATATTGAGATTCGAAATGAGGAGATGAAGGGTCTGGAAGTGGCTAGAAAGATTCGGGATCGGGATCCCTATGCTCTGATTGTCTTTGTGACGACTCACTCGGAATTTATGCCTCTATCTTTTCGCTACCAAGTGTCTGCTCTGGACTACATTGATAAGGCCTTGTCAGCAGAGGAGTTTGAATCTCGTATCGAGACAGCCCTCCTCTATGCCAATAGTCAAGATAGTAAAAGTCTGGCGGAAGATTGTTTTTACTTTAAATCAAAATTTGCCCAATTCCAGTATCCTTTTAAAGAGGTTTATTATCTCGAAACGTCGCCCAGAGCCCATCGTGTTATTCTCTATACCAAGACGGACAGGCTGGAATTTACAGCGAGTTTAGAGGAGGTTTTCAAGCAGGAGCCTCGTCTCTTGCAGTGCCACCGCTCTTTTCTCATCAATCCTGCCAATGTAGTTCGTTTGGATAAGAAAGAAAAACTGCTTTACTTTCCCAATGGTGGAAGCTGTCTGATCGCGCGTTATAAGGTCAGGGAAGTGTCTGAAGCTATCAATAACTTGCATTGAGCTAGGAGAACTTATGTATAATATTTGGATTATATTGTATACACTTGTTACTCAGGGACTAGAAATTGTCATTTTCTTTAAGGTGGATGGAATTGGTCTCACTTTTGAGAGAATTTTTAAGGCTTTTCTTTTTAAGATACTATTGGCCTTTGTTTTTGTAATGATTAGCTATATAGTAGGAAATACTTACCTATCTTATTTTATGGAACCCTTGTACGGTATAGGCTTGTCTTTCTTATTGTTAAGAGGGCTTCTTAAAAAACTCCTTTTCTTTTATGGTCTCTTTCCAATGATATTGGTGAATCTCTTTTATAGAGGTATTTCTTATTTTGTGCTTCCATTTTTGGGACAAGGGCAAGCATATAATGACTACTCATTTACTGGGTTATGTATAATAATTTTCAATTTCTTCATTTCTCTAGCCTTTTTGAAATGGTTAGACTATGATTTCACTAACTTGAGAAAGGAAATTCTAGATAAAGGTTTTCAAAAGTCCCTGACTACGATTAACTGGATAATGGGGGGCTACTATCTAGTCATGGAAAATCTATCTTTCTTTGAATATGAACAGGGGATTCAATCAACGACTGTTCGCCATCTGATCCTAGTCTTTTACCTGCTCTTTTTTATGGGGATTATCAAGAAATTGGATACCTATTTGAAGGACAAACTCCATGAGAGATTGGATCAAGAGCAGGCCTTGCGCTACAGAGATATGGAACGCTATAGTCGGCATATAGAGGAACTTTACAAGGAAGTCCGGAGTTTTCGCCATGACTACACCAATCTCTTGACCAGTTTACGTCTGGGCATTGAAGAGGAGGATATGGAGCAGATAAAAGAGGTCTACGACTCGGTCTTAAAGGATTCCAGTCAGAAATTGCAGGACAATAAATATGACCTTGGTCGACTCGTGAATATTCGTGATAAAGCCCTCAAAAGTCTTCTAGCAGGGAAATTTCTAAAAGCCAGAGATAAGAACATAGTCTTTAATGTCGAAGTTCCAGAAGAGATTCAGGTCAAGGGGATGAGCCTACTTGATTTTCTAACCGTTGTTTCTATCCTTTGTGACAATGCTATTGAAGCCAGTGCAGAGGCTAGTCAACCTCATGTTTCAATCGCCTTTTTAAAAAATGGAGCACAGGAGACCTTTATCATTGAAAACTCCATCAAAGAAGAGGATATCGATATTTCTGAAATCTTCTCCTTTGGAGCAAGTTCTAAAGGGGAGGAAAGAGGAGTTGGTCTCTATACCGTTATGAAGCTTGTGGAAAGCCATCCTAATACCAGTCTAAATACCACCTGTCAAAATCAAGTCTTTCGTCAGGTTTTAACAGTTCACTCGATGTCAGTTGATGATTAGAAGATCTGTGGAAAGAAATACCGCCTGTAGTCATCAATTAAAATGCCATAGTATATGAGGTACCCTATATGAATAAGAAATCCTATTTTGTCATCTGTTCTACGTTGATTATAGCATCGAATCTTCTCATGATTTCCGTGGTGAATAAGGGAGAAGAAACGGGGAGTAATCTGTTTGTGATTGCTATAGCCTGTGTTATGTTACCATCATTCTTATATGCGGTTGAGAACCGAATGGCTTCTTTAATTCGGACAGGGTCAGTAGCTTTACTCTTATTGACAGTATTGTCTTTAGTCCGTCTTGTCAACAGAATAGAGAGGACGCCTGAAATCCTCAACATTATCATTACCCTCCTGGTTTTGGCAGGTGGGACAGCCTGTATCCTGGTTGCGATTATGAGAATATATGAGAACAGACGGAAGTGAGGGTGAATCGTTTTCGATTTTAGGTCTTTACGTTGTTAAATTCCCCTAGGGCAAGTATGTTTTTCATGCTTGCTTTTTTAATTTTTTACAATTCAAGATGTTTTGATGACCATTCGTGATTTGGATGGAAAATTTTAAAAAATAGTAGTATACTAACCTTATTAAGGTTGTAATAGGACGAAAGTAAAAAGAGGTATTCCTCGTGAATGCAAAAACAATGTTACAATTGGCTATTATAGTTGCTTAAAGGCTTGAGCTTGTATGTAGAGGAGCTGTACTTGGAGGTAATTATGGATTTCAAAAGTTTTCTTATTGCTTTTGTTGTTGGTATGTTTGTTTCTTTTATTACTTCTTTAATTAGGGAAAAATTTTTAAAATCTCCAAAGAAGAATAAAGATAGATCTAATTAGATAAAGAGATTTTTTATCGCTAGTTTAATCTACAGGGGAGTTTCTTTAATATTGTTTCGCCTGTTAAAATGATATGTGATAGCAGGATAAAAAATCTACAAATTAAGTTGGTATCAATATGGTGTAAATGGCAAGTATGTTTTTCATGCTTGCTTTTTTAATTTTTTACAATTCAAGATGTTTTGATGACCATTTATGATTTGAGTGCTCCAAGGATAAAATGAGTGCTATACTAGCAGTGTAAAGGTTGTAGCTAAACTAAGATAAAGCATACATTTAGGAGGAAATTTTATGAAGAAAAAAATACTGATTATTTTCGTTCTATATCTGATCATGTCTATCCTTCTTTATCCGCTTAGGGAGAGTATTTGGTATCATCTATTTTATATCATAGCCTATATGATTGCGGTTGTGATCTATTTTGCTTTAACTAAAAAGAAAGGAGCAAAGAAATGAAAGCTTTTCTTGCTAAAAAACGGAACATCTTTCTTACGAGATTGTTCCTAGGGCAGTTGCCCTTACTTGTCTCTACTTATCTATTTCTATCTCGTCAGTTTTTAAATTTTTCCTTGGTTTTCCAATTTCTTTTAGTGGTTATTAACTTGGCTTCTATTTTGGTTACTGTTTACCTCACTAGGGAGATGAGGATAAGAGAGTTTGAAGATGATGATTTGGTTAGTCCTAGAACCAATCAACTTATGTATATCGGCTTGACAGGTTTTATGTCTATTATCTGTTTGTATAGAGGTATCACAGCAGGAGAATTCTATCAACAATTAATAGCCTATATTGGCGCTATTCTCTGCTTGATCATCATGCTTCTACTCATTTGGGGATTGAAGTATTATAAAAAGTAGGGAAGAACTTTCTTCTTAATCTGCGACTAGTCTATAGTCTGGCAAGAGGAGGTCGTCATGTATGAACACTTATTTTTCCTAGATTCCAAAACCTTAGACCGGTTGACACCCTATATTCTAGTCTTGGCTTCTGACACTATTGCATTTAATGTTTTTGTGCTAACCTTTGTGTCTGCGGTGGTCTTTAATTTCCTGAATCCCATGCTAGCTTTAATGGCTATCTTCTTAGGGGCTGGTTATGTGGTCGGATTTTGGTTACTCAAATGGTTTGTTTTGGAAAGACTAGAGTTAAAGGATGACTTGTAGGGAAGTTTGTTTGTTGAGGAGGATAGTTTTATGGCCATTTTCAATAAGTGCCATGCCTTATTTTTGGGATTTTTAGTACTAATAATTGTAATCACAGTTCCTTATACGATTAACCATGGGGATTTTTTTCAAAATGAATTTGAATTGATTATTGTAAGTCTTCTTGTAACCTCGATGAGTGTTACTTATGCTAGAAAGTTTGAAATGATTTCTTTTGGGATGTTAAGCAAGAAAGAACTTTTGCTTTTCATTGCAATTTTTCTCCTAAGTGTACTTGAGACGCTGGTTTATATTCATTTCTTCGCTGTTTCTTCTGGTTCAGGGGTTCAACACTTGGCGGAAGTCAGCAGAGGAATTTCCCTGTCTTTGATTTTGACTTCCTCAGTTTTTGGCCCCATCCAGGAGGAACTCATTTTCAGAGGACTTCTTCAAGGTGCGGTTTTTGACAACTCTTGGTTAGGGCTTGTGCTAACTTCCTCTCTCTTTTCTTTCATGCATGGACCTTCTAATGTCCCTTCGTTTATTTTTTATCTACTTGGGGGCTTGTTGCTGGGCTTTGCTTATAAAAAGAGCCAAAACTTATGGGTTTCTACTCTAGTTCACATGTTTTACAATGCTTGGCCACTCTTATATTATTTATAAAAATCATGAAAAGGTAAGCAGAAGACGGTGCTTGCCTTTTTCTTTCTATAATGATACCCAAGCCAATCCAGAGGCTTTTCTTTGAGAATCGGGCGTGGAGCGGTTGACGAATAGGCCAAAAACTAGTAGAATAGTAAGGAAACTTTATACGGAGGAAAGAAATGGATTTGGGTGATAATGAGCTAACACTGACTCCCATACCTGGGAAAAGTGGCAAGGCTTATATGGGTAGCTATCCTGATGGGAAGCGCATCTTTGTAAAAATGAACACCTCTCCAATCCTACCTGGTCTAGCTAGAGAACAAATTGCTCCACAATTATTATGGAGTCGCCGTTTGGCAGATGGGCGTGATATGTGTGCTCAAGAATGGTTGACAGGCAAGATATTGACCCCCTATGATATGAATCGTAAACAAATCGTCAATATTTTAACCCGTCTTCATCGCTCACGTCCTTTGATGACACAGTTGAGTCGTTTGGGCTATGCCATGGAAACACCTGTAGATTTACTGCAGTCTTGGCAGGAAACGGCTCCAGATGCTTTGCGTAAAAATCATTTTATCAGTGAAGTGATGGCTGATTTACGTCAGACTATTCCAGGATTTAGAGAGGACCATGCGACCATTGTCCATGGAGATGTACGACATAGTAATTGGATTGAGACAGACAGTGGCTTGATTTATTTGGTAGATTGGGATTCGGTTCGATTGACCGATCGCATGTTTGATGTGGCCCATATGCTCTGCCATTATATTCCAGAACATCAGTGGAAGGAATGGTTGACTTACTACGGTTACAAGTATAATCAAACGGTATTAAATAAATTGTATTGGTATGGTCAACTGTCTTATTTGAGCCAGATTTCCAAGTATTATATGAACCAAGATTTAGAAAATGTCAATCGGGAGATTCATGGCTTGCGTCACTTCCGAGACAAGTATGGAAAGAGAAGATGAGAGTTAGAAATCGTAAAGGGGCGACAGAATTACTAGAGGCAAATCCCCAGTATGTGGTCCTCAATCCCTTGGAAGCCAAGGGAAAATGGCGGGACTTGTTTGGCAATGATAATCCCATTCATGTGGAAGTTGGAAGTGGAAAGGGAGCCTTTGTTTCAGGTATGGCCAAGCAAAACTCTGACATCAACTATATCGGGATTGATATTCAAAAGTCTGTTTTGAGCTACGCTTTGGACAAGGTTCTTGAAGTTGGAGTACCGAACATCAAGCTCTTGTGGGTAGATGGTTCTGACTTGACTGACTACTTTGAAGACGGTGAGATTGATCGCTTGTATCTGAACTTTTCAGATCCATGGCCTAAAAAACGCCATGAAAAGCGTCGTTTGACCTACAAGACCTTCTTGGATACCTTCAAGCGTATCTTGCCTGAAAATGGAGAAATTCATTTCAAGACGGATAACCGTGGCTTGTTTGAGTACAGTTTAGTGAGCTTTTCTCAGTATGGCATGAAGCTCAATGGTGTCTGGCTGGATTTACATGCCAGTGATTTTGAAGGCAATGTCATGACAGAATACGAGCAAAAATTCTCCAACAAGGGACAAGTTATCTACCGAGTTGAGGCAGAATTTTAAGAAATAGCCTAAAATCAGGCTGTATAAGTGCTTTTGCTTTACATAAGTTGGCAAACGTGCTATACTAGTAGTAAGAATATGAGAAAGAGAGGCGGGGAAATATCTTCGCCTCTTGCTTATGAGGAGGTGGACGCAATCGCAACAATCGTAGAATTAGTCAGAGAAGTTGTAGAACCTGTTATTCAAGAACCTTTTGAACTCGTGGATATCGAGTATGGAAAGATTGGCAGTGACATGATTCTCAGTATTTTTGTAGATAAACCTGAAGGAATTACCTTGAACGACACGGCAGACTTGACAGAAATTATCAGTCCTGTCCTAGACACCATCAAGCCAGATCCCTTCCCAGAACAATATTTCCTAGAAATCACCAGTCCAGGTTTGGAACGTCCTTTGAAAACCAAGGATGCCGTCGCTGGAGCGGTTGGGAAATACATCCATGTCGGGCTCTACCAAGCCATCGATAAGCAAAAAGTCTTTGAAGGAACTCTGTTGGCCTTTGAAGAGGACGAGTTGACCATGGAATATATGGACAAGACACGTAAGAAAACTGTCCAAATTCCATACAGTTTAGTATCAAAAGCACGTTTAGCAGTAAAATTATAGAAAAAGAAAGGATAGCTTTTGAGGATTCAAAAGTGAAGAAAACATGAGTAAAGAAATGCTAGAGGCCTTCCGCATTTTGGAAGAAGACAAGGGAATCAAAAAAGAAGATATCATCGACGCAGTAGTAGAGTCGCTTCGTTCCGCTTATCGCAGACGCTATGGTCAATCAGACAGCGTAGCTATTGATTTCAACGAAAAAACAGGTGACTTTACCGTTTATACTGTCCGTGAAGTGGTTGATGAAGTATTTGATAGCCGTTTGGAAATCAGCTTGAAAGATGCTCTTGCCATTAATTCAGCCTATGAACTTGGTGACAAAATCAAGTTTGAAGAAGCACCTGCTGAGTTTGGTCGTGTAGCAGCCCAATCTGCCAAACAAACCATCATGGAAAAAATGCGCAAGCAAACACGTGCCATCACTTACAATACTTACAAAGAGCATGAACAAGAAATCATGTCTGGTACTGTAGAACGCTTTGACAACCGCTTTATCTATGTCAACCTTGGCAGCATTGAAGCCCAATTGTCAAAACAAGACCAAATTCCTGGTGAAGTTTTTGCTTCTCATGATCGTATTGAAGTTTATGTCTACAAGGTTGAAGACAACCCTCGTGGTGTCAACGTCTTTGTTAGTCGTAGCCATCCAGAAATGATCAAACGTTTGATGGAACAAGAAATTCCAGAAGTTTATGATGGAACTGTTGAAATCATGAGCGTAGCTCGTGAAGCTGGTGACCGTACTAAGGTTGCAGTTCGTAGCCATAATCCAAACGTGGACGCTATCGGTACAATCGTTGGACGCGGTGGAGCGAATATCAAGAAGATTACTAGCAAGTTCCACCCAGCTCGTTACGATGCCAAGAGCGACCGTATGGTCCCAATCGAAGAAAACATCGACGTTATCGAGTGGGTAGCAGATCCAGCTGAATTTATCTACAATGCCATCGCTCCTGCAGAGGTTGACCAAGTTATCTTTGACGAAAACGACAGCAAACGTGCCTTGGTGGTTGTTCCTGATAACAAGCTTTCTCTTGCTATCGGTCGTCGTGGGCAAAACGTGCGCTTGGCAGCTCACTTGACTGGTTACCGTATCGATATCAAGTCTGCTAGCGAATTTGAAGCCATGGAAGAAGCTGGTTCGGTAGATTTTGAAGCAGAAAACGATACTGTAGAAGAATAAAAGCTGCTAGAGGAGGGAAAGATGAAAACGAGAAAAATCCCTTTGCGCAAGTCTGTTGTGTCCAATGAAGTGATTGATAAGCGTGATTTGCTCCGCATTGTCAAAAATAAGGAAGGACAAGTCTTTATAGATCCGACAGGAAAGGCCAATGGCCGCGGCGCTTATATCAAGCTAGATAATGCAGAAGCCCTAGAGGCTAAAAAGAAGAAGGTCTTTAACCGTAGCTTTGACATGGAAGTGGAAGAAAGCTTTTATGATGAGTTGGTCGCTTATGTGGATCACAAAGTGAAAAGAAGAGAGTTAGGACTTGAATAAACAAAATATAAGCAATCTCTTGGGACTTGCTCAGAGAGCAGGGCGTATCATATCGGGTGAAGAATTGGTGGTCAAGGCCATTCAAGACGGCAAGGCCAAGTTGGTCTTTCTAGCCCATGATGCTGGCCCCAATCTGACCAAGAAGATTCAAGATAAAAGTCATTATTATCAAGTAGAAATTGTAACCGTGTTTTCAACACTGGAATTAAGCATAGCAGTCGGGAAATCGAGAAAGGTTTTGGCTGTAACAGATGCTGGATTTACAAAGAAAATGAGGTCTCTTATGGAATAGAAGAGGAGGACATGATTTGTCTAAGAAAAGATTGTACGAAATCGCAAAAGAACTTGGAAAAGAAAGTAAAGAAGTTGTAGCGCGTGCAAAAGAGTTGGGCTTGGATGTGAAAAGCCACTCATCAAGTGTGGAAGAAGCTGTCGCTGTAAAAATCGCTGCCAGCTTTAAGCCTGCAGCTGCTCCGAAAGCAGAGGCAAAACCTGCAACACCAAAAGCAAGTGCAGAACAGAAAGCCGAAAAATCTGAGTCAGCTAAACCAGCTGTAACTAAGGAAGAGGCAAAACCTGCTGAGCCAGTTGCTCCGAAGGCAGGAAAAGTAGCGGCTAAACCGCAAAGCCGTAATTTTAAGGCTGAGCGTGAAGCCCGTGCCAAAGAGCAGGCAGAACGACGCAAGCAAAACAAGGGCAATAACCGTGACCAGCAACAAAACGGAAACCGTCAGAAAAACGACGGCCGTAATGGTGGAAAACAAGGTAAAGGAAACCGCGACAATCGCCGTTTTAACGACCAAGCTAAGAAACAGCAAGGTCAGCAAAATCGTGGTAATGAGCGCCGTCAACAAGAGGACAAACGTCCAAATCAAGCGGCTCCACGTGTTGACTTTAAAGCCCGTGCAGCAGCCCTAAAAGCAGAGCAAAATGCAGAGTACGCCCGTTCAAGTGAGGAACGTTTCAAGCAGACTCAGGCTGCCAAAGAAGCCTTGGCCCAAGCTAACAAACGCAAGGAGCCAGAGGAAATCTTTGAAGAAGTGGCTAAGTTAGCTGAACAAGCGCAACAAGTTCAAGCAGTGGTTGAACCAGCTCCTGTAGCTAAAGAAGCGCCAGTGGATACACGTCGTAAAAAACAAGCTCGACCAGACAAAGAACGTGATGATTATGATCACGAAGAAGATGGTCCTAGAAAACAACAAAAGAATCGAAGTAGTCAAAATCAAGTGAGAAATCAAAAGAATAGTAACTGGAATAACAACAAAAAGAACAAAAAAGGCAATAACAAGAACAACCGCAATCAGACTCCAAAACCTGTTACGGAGCGTAAATTCCATGAATTGCCAACAGAATTTGAATATACAGATGGTATGACCGTTGCGGAAATCGCAAAACGTATCAAACGTGAACCAGCTGAAATCGTTAAGAAACTTTTCATGATGGGTGTCATGGCCACACAAAACCAATCTTTGGATGGGGAAACAATTGAACTCCTCATGGTGGATTATGGTATCGAAGCCAAACAAAAGGTTGAAGTGGATAATGCTGATATCGAACGTTTCTTTGTCGAAGATGGTTATCTCAATGAAGATGAATTGGTTGAGCGTCCACCAGTTGTAACTATCATGGGACACGTTGACCACGGTAAGACAACCCTTCTAGATACCCTTCGTAACTCTCGTGTTGCGACAGGTGAAGCAGGTGGTATCACTCAGCATATCGGTGCCTACCAAATCGTGGAAAATGGCAAGAAGATTACCTTCCTTGATACACCAGGACACGCGGCCTTTACATCTATGCGTGCGCGTGGTGCTTCTGTTACCGATATTACTATCTTGGTCGTAGCGGCAGATGACGGGGTTATGCCTCAGACTATCGAAGCCATTAACCACTCAAAAGCGGCCAACGTTCCAATCATCGTAGCCATTAACAAGATTGATAAACCAGGTGCTAACCCAGAACGCGTTATCGGTGAATTGGCAGAGCATGGAGTTATGTCAACTGCTTGGGGGGGAGATTCTGAATTTGTTGAAATCTCAGCTAAATTCAACCAAAATATCGAAGAATTGTTGGAAACAGTCCTTCTTGTGGCTGAAATCCAAGAACTTAAGGCAGACCCAACAGTGCGTGCTATTGGTACAGTTATCGAAGCGCGCTTGGATAAAGGAAAAGGTGCGGTCGCAACCCTTCTTGTTCAACAAGGTACCTTGAATGTTCAAGACCCAATCGTTGTCGGAAATACCTTCGGTCGTGTCCGTGCTATGACCAACGACCTTGGTCGTCGTGTTAAGGTTGCAGGGCCATCAACACCAGTGTCAATCACAGGTTTGAACGAAGCTCCAATGGCGGGTGACCACTTTGCTGTTTACGAAGATGAAAAATCTGCGCGTGCAGCAGGTGAAGAGCGTGCCAAACGTGCCCTCATGAAACAACGTCAAGCTACCCAACGTGTCAGCCTTGAAAACCTCTTTGATACGCTTAAAGCTGGTGAACTCAAATCAGTTAACGTTATTATCAAGGCCGATGTACAAGGTTCTGTTGAAGCCCTTTCTGCCTCACTTCAAAAGATCGACGTGGAAGGTGTCAAAGTGACCATCGTCCACTCAGCGGTCGGTGCTATCAATGAATCAGACGTGACCCTTGCTGAAGCTTCAAATGCCTTTATCGTTGGTTTCAATGTACGCCCTACACCACAAGCTCGTCAACAAGCTGAAGCTGACGATGTGGAAATCCGTCTCCACAGCATTATCTACAAGGTTATCGAAGAGATGGAAGAAGCCATGAAAGGGATGCTTGATCCAGAATTTGAAGAAAAAGTTATCGGTGAAGCAGTTATCCGTGAAACCTTCAAGGTGTCTAAAGTGGGAACTATCGGTGGATTCATGGTTATCAACGGTAAGGTTACCCGTGACTCTAAAGTCCGTGTTATCCGTGATGGTGTCGTTATCTATGACGGTGAACTCGCAAGCTTGAAACACTACAAAGACGACGTCAAAGAAGTTACAAACGGCCGTGAAGGTGGATTGATGATTGACGGCTATAATGATATCAAGATGGATGATGTGATTGAGGCTTATGTCATGGAAGAAATTAAAAGATAAGATTTTTGCTCCTTTCTTAGGTGGTGAGGGACGCAAGCAAACCGATGGTTTCATTGCTTATTTTTGAGCCTAGGGTCTCAAAAATCCCCTGTGATGGGACTGATAGATCAGTTCCATCACTTTCACCACGGCGAAAGAAGCAGATGATTTCAAATTGAACTTCGTTTCAATTTGAATTAAAAATCAAGAAGTTTAAAAATAGCTAGGTCTGCTGGCCTAGCTTTTGGTTCAAAGTAGAGAAAGGAATATCATGGCAAATCATTTCCGTACGGACCGTGTGGGCATGGAAATCAAGCGTGAAGTCAATGAGATTTTGCAAAAGAAAGTCCGTGATCCGCGTGTCCAAGGTGTGACCATCACAGATGTTCAGATGCTGGGTGACTTGTCTGTTGCTAAGGTTTACTACACCATTTTGAGTAACCTTGCTTCGGATAACCAAAAAGCTCAAATCGGGCTTGAAAAAGCAACTGGTACCATCAAACGTGAACTAGGTCGCAATTTGAAATTGTACAAAATCCCAGATTTGACCTTCGTCAAAGACGAATCCATTGAATATGGAAACAAAATTGACGAGATGCTACGCAATCTGGATAAGAACTAAGAAGGAGGGGCACCCCTCTTTTTTGGTGGGGAAAAAGGCAAAAAAACCTGCTGGGGGAATCTTTCTAGACTTAAAAATTGTTAAAAAACTTTATAAAAATTAGATAGTGTGATATTATAGGAAATGAAAAGAGTGAGAGAAAACGATTTTTCAGCAATAGCCAGCAAGGCTGGTATCGTTAATATTTTGAAAGTGTAGTTAAAAGAGGGAAGATAATATGGGACTCATAAAAACTCTAGCTAAAACTTACGGGAATTACTTTTTGACCATGCAAGGTGTAAAAGTAATGAAAACGATAAAGAAAGATGACCATGCCGTTGTCGGTTTTGGGAAACTCTTTATTGCAGACAAGTTAATGGATACGGCTCGGTGGCTCATCAAGCCAGAGGATAAAAAATGAAATTTTTCTGGGCAATTCTTGCCATTCTTTTTATTAAACCGATTATTGGGATTTTGAAATTCTTTTGGATGATTATCTCTTTTGCAGTTCAATTGCTGTTTTACAAGATAGTGTTTAAGATATTGGATTGGCTCTTTAAACTTATTTAGATAGTAATTCAAGTCGCAGATAACTAGCAGGAACTCCACTGCTAGTTTTTTAATCTCTTTCCTTGTGGTATAATAAAAGCAGTAAAATCATTTTAGAACATTCAATGGAGGTCGTCATGGATAATATCATCGATGTGTCAATTCCCGTTGCAGAAGTGGTTGACAAGCATCCAGAAGTCTTGGAAATCCTAGTGGAGCTTGGTTTTAAACCCCTTGCTAATCCCTTAATGCGTAATACAGTTGGTCGTAAAGTATCACTCAAACAGGGTTCTAAGCTGGAAGGAACTCCTATGGACAAGATTGTCCGCACGCTGGAAGCAAACGGCTACGATGTGATTGGATTAGACTAATGGCAAATGAACGGATTCATGTCCTGCGGGATATTTTGTTAGAATTGCACAATGGTGCCTCTCCTGAGTCGGTTCAGGAGCGTTTTGATGCGACTTTTGCAGGTGTCTCAGCCATAGAGATTTCCCTCATGGAGCACGAGCTGATGAACTCAGACTCAGGTGTCACCTTTGAAGATGTCATGGAACTCTGTGATGTCCATGCCAATCTTTTTAAAAATGCTATTAAAGGTGTCGAAGTAGAGGATACCGAGTATCCAGGTCACCCAGTTCGCGTTTTCAAAGAAGAAAATCTGGCCCTCCGTGCGGCCTTGATTCGCATTCGGAGATTGTTAGATACTTATGAATCTATGGAAGACGAGGAAATGCTGGCGGAGATGCGCAAGGGCTTGGTGCGTCAGATGGGACTTGTAGGTCAATTTGACATCCATTACCAACGTAAAGAAGAACTCTTCTTTCCTATCATGGAGCGCTATGGACACGATTCACCTCCAAAAGTTATGTGGGGAGTTGATGATCAGATCAGGGAACTCTTTCAAACAGCTCTAATGACAGCTAAGTCACTACCTGAAGTGCCGATTTCTACTGTGAAAGAAGCTTTTGAAGCCTTTGCGACAGAGTTTGAAAGTATGATTTTCAAGGAAGAGTCCATCCTTCTCATGATTCTCCTTGAGTCCTTTACTCAGGATGACTGGCTTCAGATTGCGGAGGAGAGCGATGCCTATGGTTATGCCATCATCCGTCCGTCTGAGAAATGGGTTCCAGAACGCCAGAGTTTTGTTGAGGAAAAGAGTGCAGGGGAGCCTGTACAGCTAGATACGGCAGAGGGTCAAGTTCAACAAGTTATCGATACACCAGAAGGACAGTTTACCATTACCTTTACCCCTAAGGAAAAGGAAGCAGTGTTGGACCGCCATAGTCAACAGGCTTTTGGCAATGGCTATCTTTCAGTCGAGCAGGCTAATCTCATTCTCAATCACCTCCCTATGGAGATTACCTTTGTCAATAAAGACGATATTTTCCAATATTACAATGACAATGCGCCAGCTGATGAGATGATTTTCAAACGGACGCCATCCCAAGTCGGGCGCAATGTTGAACTTTGTCATCCGCCTAAGTACTTGGACAAGGTCAAAACCATCATGAAGGGGCTTCGTGAGGGAAGCAAAGACAAGTATGAAATGTGGTTCAAGTCTGAGTCGCGAGGTAAGTTTGTCCACATCACCTATGCCGCAGTCCATGATGAGGAGGGAGAATTCCAAGGTGTGTTGGAGTATGTTCAGGATATCCAGCCCTACCGTGAGATTGACACGGACTATTTCCGTGGATTAGAATAAGGAGAAAAAATGAGTTACGAACAAGAATTTATGAAGGAATTTGAAGCCTGGGTCAATACCCAGATTATGATTAACGACATGGCGCACAAGGAAAGCCAAAAAGTCTACGAAGAAGATCAAGACGAGCGTGCCAAAGATGCCATGATTCGCTATGAAAGTCGCTTGGATGCTTATCAGTTCTTGCTTGGTAAGTTTGAAAACTTCAAAGCAGGCAAGGGATTCCATGATTTGCCAGAAGGCTTGTTTGGTGAGCGAAATTATTAAACGAGATAGGTTCTTGATTTTTTACTAAAATCTTGATAGAATATTTATATTAAATCCTTGTCAGAGCAGGGGTTTTTTATTGAAAGGATTTTATCATGTCAAAGAAACTCAATCGTAAAAAACAATTACGAAATAGCCTCCGTCGTGCAGGTGCCTTTTCAAGTACTGTGACTAAGGTTGTAGAAGAGACAAAAAAAGTCGTGAAACGTGCTGAGCAGTCAGCAAGCCAAGCTGGTAAGGCTGTTTCTAAAAAGGTTGAACAAGCAGTCGAAGCTACCAAAGAGCAAGCTCAAAAAGTAGCCAATTCTGTAGAAGATTTTGCAGCAAACTTGGGTGGACTTCCACTTGACCGTGCTAAAACTTTCTATGATGAAGGCATCAAGTCTGCTTCAGATTTCAAAAACTGGACTGAAAAAGAACTCCTTGCCTTGAAAGGAATCGGCCCAGCTACTATTAAGAAATTGAAAGAAAATGGCATCAAGTTCAAGTAATTTTTCTTGTTCCTTGCATTTCCGAAAAAATCTTGCTACAATAGAGCCGTTAGAGGTGTTTTGAATCCCGCATTTTACAGAAAGTGGCGGCGCTGAGAAGTCCACAAATGTGTCAAAACTAGTTGCTAATGGATGCAAAATTGAAATAAAAGTGTCTTTTTGTTTTAAAGACGAGAGTTGCGGGCCTTGCCCGAAATTGGGTGGTACCGCGGATAAACACATTCGTCCCTGTCATGTAGATGGCAGGGATTTTCTTTTGCGTCTTAGTAAAAGGAGGTTGTTATGAAACAATCATTTAAAACTAATAAACTATACTATGGCTTTCCTGTTTTTATTTTAGGATATCAAGATCAGAATTTTGGCTATAACATCACGACCTGTAGTTCCTCTTATAGTCTAGGAGATTGGATTGTGATTGGAGTCGTTGCGAAAGAGAATGCCGCAGAGCAGATTAAGCATTATCAGCAGTTCACCGTGAATATCCCTGATGAAAATCTCATGCTCGAGATGGAGCAGGCTGGTTTTATCAGTCATCAGGAGAAATTGGAACGTTTGGGAGTGCATTATGAAATTTCTGAACGAACTCAGGCACCGATTTTAGAGGATTGTCCAGTCGTTTTGGATTGTCAGGTAGATAGGATTGTTGAGGAAGAGGGAATTTGTCATATTTTCGCTAAGATTGTTGAGCGACTTGTTGATCCAGAACTTTTGGATGAAAAGGGACATTTTAGAAATGAACTGTTTGCCCCAACCTATTTCATGGGAGATGGATATCAGCGCGTCTATCGTTATCTGGACAAGCGTGTAGATATTAAGGGGAGCTTCATCAAAAAAGCGAGGAAGAAGGATGGCAAGAGCTGAATTACCAGAACGATTAGAAACCGAACGACTCGTCCTACGAGTTCGTACAGTGGCAGATGCTGAGGATATCTTTGACTATGCTAGTCTCCCAGAGGTTGCCTATCCAGCAGGCTTTCCTCCAGTCAAAACCTTTGAAGATGAGGTTTACTATCTAGAGCATATCCTTCCTGAGCGCAATCAAAAGGAAAATCTCCCATCTGGCTATGGGATTGTCGTCAAAGGAACCGATAAAGTCATTGGTTCTGTTGATTTCAACCATCGCCATGCGGATGATGTGCTAGAGCTTGGCTATACCTTGCATCCAGACTATTGGGGTCGAGGCTATGTACCAGAAGCAGCGTTTGCCTTGATTGACTTAGCCTTTAAAGATTTAGGTCTTCACAAGATTGAACTGACTTGTTTTGGTTATAATGTCCAAAGTCAACGAGTCGCAGAAAAACTTGGATTTACCCTCGAAGCTCGAATCCGAGACCGTAAAGATGTTCAAGGAAACCGCTGTGACAGTCTGATATATGGCTTGCTGAGAAGTGAGTGGGAGGTAATTTGATGCATCTTTTCATCATTGGTGCTCCAGCCTCAGGAAAAATGACGATTGGTCAAGAACTATCTCGACTGACGGATTCTACCCTCTTTTATAACCATCAAGCCATCGATTTTGCACTAGAAATCTATCAGGATTATACAGAGGAGATGTGGGAATTTGTTCGTGGAATTACCTTTTCTTTCCTTGGAGCAAGTGCAAGAAATCAGCGATCAGTAATTTTAACTGACGTAATTGATTTTTCAAATCAGTACCAGCTGCTGTATTTAAAGCAAATTCAGGATTTATTGGATAACTTTCATCAAGAGATTCTGTTTGTTGAGTTGGAAACAAGTCTTGAGGAGCGTTTACGTCGAAATCAAACGGAGAACCGGTTGAAGCACAAGCCCTTGAAACGGCATATTGAGATATCTGAAAGAGAAATTTTAGAGACAGCTGAAACCCTTCAATTAAATTCCCAACATCAACCGAATGAGTTGCACCACTACTTTAAAATAAATAATACGAGTTTGTCTGCAGAAGAAGCTGCTAAGCAAATTCAAGATAAAATGAATACAATAGAGAAAGGACAAACACATGTCTAAAGAACTTTCACCTAAATACAATCCAGCCGAGGTTGAGGCTGGTCGTTACCAAAAATGGCTTGACGCTGATGTTTTCAAGCCTTCAGGAGACCAAAAGGCTAAGCCTTATTCAATCGTCATTCCGCCACCAAACGTAACTGGGAAACTTCACCTTGGTCACGCTTGGGATACGACTTTGCAAGATATCATCATCCGTCAAAAACGGATGCAAGGTTTTGATACGCTTTGGCTTCCTGGTATGGACCACGCTGGTATTGCCACTCAGGCTAAGGTTGAGGAGCGCTTACGTGGTGAGGGTATTACGCGTTATGACCTAGGTCGTGAAAAATTCCTCGACAAGGTCTGGGAATGGAAAGACGAGTATGCCACTACCATCAAGGAACAATGGGGCAAGATGGGGCTCTCTGTAGACTACTCTCGCGAGCGTTTCACCCTTGACGAAGGTTTGTCAAAAGCCGTTCGCAAGGTCTTTGTGGACCTTTACAAGAAAGGCTGGATCTACCGTGGTGAATTTATTATCAACTGGGACCCAGCAGCTCGCACAGCCCTTTCTGATATCGAAGTTATCCACAAGGATGTCGAAGGTGCCTTCTACCACATGAACTACATGCTGGAAGACGGTTCACGCGCCCTTGAAGTTGCGACAACTCGTCCAGAGACCATGTTTGGAGACGTAGCTGTTGCGGTCAATCCAGAAGATCCACGCTACAAGGACTTGATTGGTAAAAATGTCATTCTTCCAATCGCTAATAAATTGATCCCAATCGTTGGGGACGAGCATGCCGATCCCGAGTTTGGTACAGGTGTCGTGAAAATCACACCTGCTCACGATCCAAACGACTTCTTGGTTGGTCAACGTCACAACTTGCCACAAGTCAACGTCATGAACGATGACGGAACTATGAATGACTTGGCCTTTGAATTTGCAGGCATGGACCGTTTTGAAGCTCGTAAGGCAGTCGTTGCTAAGCTGGAAGAAATCGGTTCCCTTGTCAAAATCGAAAAACGTGTCCACAGCGTTGGTCACTCAGAGCGTACAGGTGTTGTGGTTGAACCACGCTTGTCTACACAATGGTTTGTTAAGATGGACCAATTGGCTAAAAATGCTATTGCCAACCAAGACACAGAGGACAAGGTCGAATTCTACCCACCTCGTTTCAACGATACCTTCCTCCAATGGATGGAAAATGTTCACGACTGGGTCATCTCTCGTCAGCTCTGGTGGGGTCACCAAATCCCTGCTTGGTACAATGCTGAGGGTGAAATATATGTCGGCGAAGAAGCTCCAGAAGGTGACGGTTGGACTCAGGACGAAGATGTCTTGGATACGTGGTTCAGTTCGGCTCTTTGGCCATTCTCTACCATGGGCTGGCCGGATGTCGACTCAGAAGACTTCAAACGTTATTATCCAACATCAACTTTGGTGACTGGTTATGATATTATCCCGTTCTGGGTATCTCGAATGATTTTCCAAGGTTTGGAATTTACTGGCAAGTCGCCATTTAAAAATGCCTTGATTCATGGTCTCATTCGTGATGAGCAAGGACGCAAGATGTCGAAATCTCTCGGTAACGGGATTGATCCAATGGATGTTATTGATAAGTACGGAACAGATAGCCTTCGTTGGTTCCTTTCAAACGGTTCTGCACCAGGTCAAGACGTGCGCTTCTCTTACGAGAAAATGGATGCTTCATGGAACTTCATTAACAAAATCTGGAACATCTCTCGCTACATCCTCATGAACAATGAAGGCTTGACCCTTGAGCAAGCAACTGCCAATGTGGAAAAAGTTGTCAACAAGGAAGCTGGAAATGTCACCGACCGCTGGATTCTCCACAACCTCAATGAAACGATCGGCAAAGTCACTGAAAACTTTGACAAGTTTGAATTTGGTGTTGCTGGACACATCCTCTACAACTTCATCTGGGATGAGTTTGCGGACTGGTACGTTGAGTTGACCAAGGAAGTCCTTTACAGCGACAACGAAGAAGAGAAAGTTATCACACGTTCTGTTCTCCTTTACACTTTGGATAAGATCCTTCGTCTCCTTCACCCAATCATGCCATTCGTGACAGAGGAAATCTTTGGACAAATCTCAGAAGGCTCTATTGTTACAGCAGAATACCCAACTGTCAACCCAGCCTTTGAAGACCTTGCTGCTCACACAGGTGTGGAAAGCCTCAAAGACTTGATTCGTGCCGTTCGTAATGCGCGTGCGGAAGTAAACGTTGCTCCAAGCAAGCCTATCACCATTCTTGTTAAGACAAGCGATAGCGACTTGGAAGCCTTCTTTAACAGCAATGTCAATTACATCAAACGCTTCACAAATCCAGAACACTTGGAAATTGCATCAAATATCCCTGCACCTGAACTCGCTATGTCAAGTGTCATCACAGGAGCAGAAATCTACTTGCCACTCGCTGACCTCCTCAATGTCGAAGAAGAACTGGCTCGTCTCGATAAAGAACTGGCTAAATGGCAAAAAGAACTGGACATGGTTGGTAAGAAACTCTCTAACGAACGCTTCGTAGCCAATGCCAAACCAGAAGTCGTCCAAAAAGAACGCGACAAACAAGCCGATTACCAAGCCAAATACGATGCGACCGTAGCACGTATTGATGAGATGAAGAAACTCGTTAAATAAACACAGAAACACGGTGATGAGCCGTGTTTTTTGGTATAATGAAATCAATATCTATTGATGGAGAAAGTGATGTCCAAACACCCTCATTATGAATTGTTAAATTTAATTGGCTACGGTCTTGCCAAGTTTGACAAGCTTTTTATAAGAGAATTTCAATGTTCTAGCAAGTCGGAGTTTTATCGCTATGTGGTTTCTCTGGGAATTGCTGAAACAACTGGAGTTGTAAAAAATAGAATGGATTTATTTGATCCTTATTTTGACAATAATCGAAAAGGTTGGTGGCAGAAAGCTGAAGTTTACCGTTTTCGTAAAGATTTAATTGATATGATGTTTGGAAATGAAAATGTTCGTAGTTATGCTGAAATCGTTAAAATGTTACTTGCTAGTGAAGGAAAGCGAACAGGCATTACTACCATTGAAAAACCAATAATTAGAACTAAATTCAAACGTCTACAAGAAACTGGAATGGAAGCAGAAAATTATTTTATACTCAACTTTGATAAAGAAGAAAAATTTCAAGGTGGACTATTGACCGATGCCCGTCTTTATGGTGATGGATATGATTTCCAAGTAGATGTTCAAGAACATTCTTATCTTGCTGAAGTTAAAGGAATTAGAAAATCTAAGGGTCGCATTCGATTGACTGCCAGAGAATATGAAAAAGCCAAAGAGTTTAAATCAGATTTTATTTTATCCTTAGTTACTAACCTAGATGATATTCCCAAGCTAGTGTTAATTGATAATCCTTTGAATCATTTTGAATTCCAAAAGAGCATCATAAAAAATGAAGTCATAGAATATAGAAGCTTAGAAGATTTGTGTTAGTTCCCCCTTAACTTTTCTAGTTGAAAAAACGAGAAGTCTTGACAGGTCAACGACTCAATGAACTGGAAATCAACGGTATTGGCTTGACTAAGTTTAAAAATGAGGAAATCGGTATTGAAGTCATCTGGATTGATACCGAAAATCCACCTAGCGATACCATTGGCTGGGTAGCAAAGAAATAAAAAGTTCGCGGTCTTTTTGTTTTGTGTTTTACAGTTTTTTCTTGACAAGTCTTTCTTTTTTATGGTATTCTTTTATGCAACAAGTGTTGCGCAACGAATGTTACGTGAAAGGAGTCTTATGCCGCCAAAGGTTAAATTTAGTAAAGAGGCTATCATTGGGACAGCTTTACAATTGGTGAGAGAAGAGGGCATGGCTAGTTTGACGGCTCGAGCATTAGCGGAGCAACTGGGAGCCACACCAAGAGTCATTTTTGGGCAATTTGCCAATATGGCCGAGTTACAAGCAGAGGTTATTGGTGCTGCGGAAATGGTCGTGGTGGAGTATATTCGTAAGGCCTTAGAAGATGAGAAGCCTTTTCGATCCGTCGGGGTTGCTTATATCCTTTTCGCCTCAAAAGACCCCCAACTCTTTCAATTGCTTTTCCAAAATCCCAGCAAAGATCCGATTCGTCGCTTTCAAGATTTTCTTCCCATGAAGGATCATAGTTACCAATTGGTTCTGGATTCGATCATCGCAGACTATCCTTTGACTGTAGAGGAGGCTGGTCGCTTGTACCAGCATCTATTTATCTACTCACACGGGATGGCTTCAATGGTTGCTTCTGGCATTTATCAATTCAGCATGGAAGAAGTGATTGGATTACTGACAGAGGTTTGTCAATCTCTCATCAAAGAAATGGTAGGAAAGAAATGATTCAACTAGAAAATGTGCACAAAAGTTACGGCCAAACCAAGGTTTTAAAAGGGATTGATTTGCAGATTCAAGATCAGGATGATGTGGTTATCCTCGGTCCTTCTGGATCAGGCAAGTCAACTCTCTTAAACGTTCTGTCAGGTTTAGAAAAGGTAGACGAGGGACATATCCTTATTCAAGGACAGGATTTGGCTCAACTCACAGATACTCAATTGACAGCCTTTAGACGTGAGAAGATTGCCTTTATTTTTCAGCAGTATTATTTATTGCCTAATCTAACAGTCAGACAGAATGTAAAGATGGGGGCAGACCTGGCAAACAATCATGATTTTTTGCAGATTTTCGAGGATTTGGGACTTGGCGATAAGCTGGACAAGTATCCGAGTGAATTGTCAGGTGGGGAACAGCAGAGAGTCTCCATTGCTCGGGCCTTGGTCAAAAAACCAGAGATTCTTTTCTTAGATGAGCCGACGGGAGCCCTGGATGAAGAAACGGGTCGCAAGATTCTCGACTATATCTGGGAGTTAAAGGAAAAGCTTGGTTTGACCCTCATCATGGTGACGCACAACCAAAATATTGCGGATATGGCAAGAACCATCATTCGTGTCAATAGTGGCAAGATTACCGAAGTTGTGACCAATAATCAGCCTCAGACTGCTTATGAGATTGGATGGTAAGCCATGTTTTCAGTAAAAGATATTCGAAAATTAGTTGTCGTCAGTATAATTGGGGCTTGTGCGGTCTTTGTGGCCAATCTCTTCTTGAATTTTTACTTGGATATCGAGCAGTTGGAGATTTCTAAAACCAATCCCATGATTCAGACTTACTATGATGTTCAGATTTCGCTTTCTTGGATGGTTGCCATGGTCAGTGGAGTCGTCTTGTCCTTGACGTCGGTCCTTCTCATGTGTTTTTATATCAAACAATTTGTCGATGATCACAAGGAACAATTAGGAATTTTAAAGGCTTTGGGCTATAGCAATGGCCAATTGGCTAAACGATTTTGGGCATTTGGGCTCAGTTTTGGTGCCGGAGCGCTTCTTGGCTATTTCGCTTCTTTTCTTATGATGGGGCATTTTTATGACTTCCGGAATGAAAAGGGGATCCTGCCAGAAATCACCATTCATTTTCATTGGCAGCTCTTGCTTGCTTTTGTGGTCCTTCCAACGGCATTTTTTATGCTTATCGCAGTTGGTTATGCTAGAAGACAACTACAAACGCCGGCTCTTCGCTTATTGAAAAAGTCCCCAACACCAAGCAAGGTCAAAAGGAGAAAGAGGGCTCCTAAGAAAGAGAAAGACTTCCTAAAAGAGCTGTCTTCGTCACTAATTTGGGGGAGAAAATCTATCCTGTTTTTTGTAGTCTTTGGCTCTATGTGTTTTGCAGCCATGGTTCAATTGTCCTTTGGTCTAAGGGACTACGCAGATGACATCATCCAAACCATGATGATTATGATTGGCTTGATCCTTTCTTTCTCTATTCTCTTTTTGTCATTGGGGATTGTCGTCTCAGAAAGTCGCGAAACCCTGGCTCTTATGAAGGCTTTTGGCTACACAGATCGTGAATGCCAAGGCCATATCCTATCTCCCTATCGTTTCTGGGCCTATCTAGGATTTGTTCTTGGGACGGCTTATCAGTACGCTATCATGGAAATCTTGATTGGTGTGATCAAAGATACGATTCCTGAAAAGATTGAGCATCACTTTGATGGGAATGTTTGCTTCTGGACTTTGATCGGTTTTGCTGTGGTTTATGAAAGCCTCTTTTATCTATCCAACAGAAAACTCCAAAAGCAAACCATCAAAGAAGTACTCTTAGCTGAATAAATAGAGAAGGTTGGATTCTCCAGCCCTTTTCTTATGAAACTCATTAACAAGAGAAGGATTTTTCACTATTCTAGGGAAAATGAAATAAAGGAAAGAAAACGAAGTTACTGGCAGAACCTGAAATGATCTTTTTACTTGTTTTGACGCAACAAATAATCCTTTATCTCTGTAGGAATCCTCTTGCAGTTTGTGGTTGGTATTGGAGTTGCAGCCTTGAGTTATAAATAAATCAATATACCTGTGGTCATGTTACACAGGTCTTTCAATTAGCTGAAATATTTCACCTTTATTTTTTCTTAACCTTTGACTATTCTGCAAAATTATCGTAAAATAAAGAGTAAATGATAAAATGAGGTCAGAGTCTGTTCGCTCTGGCGATAGTAGTATAAATGAGGAGAAACGCTTTGGAATTAGAAGTATTTGCTGGGCAAGAAAAAAGTGAACTATCTATGATTGAGGTAGCGCGTGCTATTTTGGAACTTCGTGGTCGCGATCACGAGATGCATTTTAGCGATCTTGTAAACGAAATTCAAAACTATCTTGGAACATCAAACAGCGATATCCGTGAAGCCTTGCCTTTGTTCTACACAGAGTTGAACTTTGACGGTAGCTTCATCTCACTTGGAGACAACAAATGGGGTCTTCGTTCATGGTATGGTGTGGACGAAATCGACGAAGAAATTATCGCTCTTGAAGAAAATGATGACGATGAAGTAGCACCAAAAGCTAAGAAAAAACGCGTCAATGCCTTCATGGATGGCGATTCAGATGCTATTGACTACAATGCAGATGATCCAGAAGACGAAGATGCATACGAAGCAGATCCAGCTCTTTCATACGATGATGAAAATCCAGATGATGAGAAAAACGAAGTGGAAGCTTATGATGCAGAAATCAACGAAATCGCCCCAGATGACTTGGGTGAAGACGTGGATCTCAACGAAGAAGACGATGAGTTTTCTGACGATGACGCTGAAAACAACGAGGAATAAAAGTTAGCTATTGACAATTATTCTATTTTTAGGTATCATATTGTTCGGGCACCTCTTTTAGAGGTCGGGGCTCCCTAGTTATTAGGGAGCTATTTTTGTTTTTCAAGAAGTTATCTTCTTGTATTGTGGTTGTGAATCTGGTGCAGTCGTCCCAGATTATTCTTATTAATAGGGTCTTGTTTTCTATGTCCCCTCGTAGTTGACAAGACCTTGAGCATTTTAGAAAGAGGAATCTATGTCTACGAAATATATTTTTGTAACTGGTGGTGTGGTATCGTCTATTGGAAAAGGGATTGTGGCAGCGAGTCTAGGCCGTCTCTTGAAAAATCGTGGTCTCAAAGTAACCATTCAAAAATTTGACCCTTATATCAATATCGATCCGGGAACTATGAGTCCTTACCAGCACGGGGAAGTTTTTGTGACAGATGACGGAGCTGAGACAGATTTGGACTTGGGTCACTATGAACGTTTCATCGATATCAATCTTAACAAATATTCCAACGTGACAACTGGTAAAATCTACAGTGAAGTTCTGCGTAAGGAACGTCGTGGAGAATACCTTGGTGCAACTGTTCAGGTTATTCCTCATATCACAGATGCTTTGAAAGAAAAAATTAAGCGTGCCGCTCTAACGACTGACTCTGATGTCATTATCACAGAGGTCGGTGGAACCGTTGGGGATATCGAGTCCTTGCCATTCCTAGAGGCTCTTCGTCAGATGAAGGCAGATGTGGGTGCGGATAATGTCATGTATATCCATACAACCTTGCTTCCATATCTAAAGGCAGCTGGTGAAATGAAAACCAAACCAACTCAACATTCTGTAAAAGAATTGCGTGGATTGGGAATCCAGCCAAATATGTTGGTTATTCGTACAGAAGAGCCAGCTGGTCAAGGAATTAAAAACAAACTAGCCCAGTTCTGTGATGTGGCACCAGAAGCCGTTATCGAGTCTTTAGACGTTGAACATCTTTACCAAATTCCATTGAACTTGCAGGCTCAAGGTATGGATCAAATTGTCTGTGACCATTTGAAATTAGACGTACCAGTAGCAGATATGACAGAATGGTCAGCCATGGTGGACAAGGTCATGAACCTTAAGAAACAAGTCAAGATTTCCCTTGTTGGTAAGTATGTTGAGTTGCAAGATGCTTATATCTCAGTGGTCGAAGCCTTGAAACACTCTGGTTATGCCAATGACGCAGAAGTTAAAATCAATTGGGTCAATGCCAATGATGTGACAGCAGAGAATGTAGCAGAACTCTTGTCGGATGCGGACGGGATTATAGTACCAGGTGGTTTTGGCCAGCGTGGTACTGAAGGGAAAATCCAAGCCATCCGTTATGCGCGTGAAAATGATGTTCCAATGTTGGGAGTCTGCTTGGGCATGCAGTTAACTTGTATCGAATTTGCTCGTCACGTTTTAGGTCTTGAAGGTGCCAATTCTGCAGAGCTTGCACCAGAAACAAAATATCCTATCATTGATATCATGCGTGATCAGATTGACGTTGAGGATATGGGGGGGACCCTTCGTTTGGGGCTTTATCCATCTAAGTTGAAACGTGGCTCTAAGGCAGCAGCTGCTTATCATAATCAAGAAGTGGTGCAACGCCGTCACCGTCACCGCTATGAGTTTAACAATGCTTTCCGTGAGCAGTTTGAGGCAGCAGGCTTTGTCTTCTCAGGAGTTTCTCCAGATAATCGTTTGGTCGAAATTGTGGAAATTCCTGAAAATAAATTCTTTGTAGCGTGTCAGTATCACCCTGAACTGTCAAGTCGTCCAAACCGCCCAGAAGAACTCTACACTGCCTTCGTCACTGCAGCAGTTGAGAACAGCAATTAGCAAAATCAGAACCTTTGAGAAGAATCTCAGAGGTTTTTTGCTTGCATATTTAGGATATAATTTGCAAAATAAAAATATAGTGATATAATTAACATAATAACGACTAAGGAGGAACTACAATGAAAAAAATCACATTATTTGGTTTGTCTCTAGCTGGTCTAGCTTTACTGGCTTTTCCACATTCAGGGCAGGCATTTGAGCTTAAAGAAGAATGGGTTGTTAAGTGTGGAGTGCAGTATCAAGATGGCAAGATTCTTCGGTTTAACAATGGTCATGAAGTGGATATCAAAGTCTTGGATTTGCCAAAAACCGAGAAAATCGAGTGGACGGTTAGTCTCGATGGTCAAGATCAAACTGTCAATTTCCTAGGTCAAGAAAAGGACAAGTCTATGATGGGTGTAGAGGGGCATTACCTGAATTTTTACGTACCTTATGGCTATAGAGGAGATATCAAGGTAGAAGCCAAGAGCGGAAATGAAGTAAAGACCTGGTCAACGAAAGTTGTGGATGATATTCATAATGATAGTGGAAAGAGAGGTTACTATCGTATTGAAGAATCAAATGATCAATACACTTACCTCGATGCTAAATGGGAGTATCACACCAAGACTTACACTGCTACCTTACCAGAGACTGTCAATGGTCAAAAAGTCTTTGCTTGGGCAGACTATGGTAATGGCGAGTTGAAACTTGAAAAACTAAAATCTATCAGTCACAAATATGATGATGGAGGATCTTTCAAAGAGCTTTATCCGATTGTAAAAGCAGAAAGCTGGCTAAAATCAAACCAAAACTGGTACTATCAAAAACAAGGTCAATTAGTACAGAATGCTTGGGTTAAAGACAAGGGAACTTGGTACTTTATGAATGATAAAGGAGTCATGTTCAATCAAACTTGGCTTTATCAAGGTAGCAACTGGTATGCCTTTAAATCATCAGGAGCCATGATTGCGAGTGATTGGCTTTACGATCAAGGCAAGTGGTACTATTTATCAACTTCAGGAGCCATGAAAGCCAGCACTTGGGTTTATGACAAGGGAGACTGGTATTATGTAAGTTCTTCTGGTGCCATGATTGCGAATGATTGGGTCAAAGACAATGGTAAGTGGTATTATCTAGCTTCATCAGGTAAGATGCTTCGCAATACCTACACGCCTGATGGTTACTACGTTGGCAACTCAGGTGCCTGGCAATAAGTATAAGAAGTCCTTTTCCTTAAAGGAAGGGGCTTTTTACTTGCTTTTCTGCTGCTTCCTCATTTGTCCTAAAGCCTTTTTTGTGTTAAAATGAATGGTATGAAAGCTAAAAAAATGTGGATGGCGGGTCTGACCCTGCTTGGTATTGGGAGCCTTGTCCTTGCTACGAAAAAAGTTGCAGATGACCATAAGCTCATGAAGACTCAGGAAGAGTTGACAGCGATTGTACGAGACCATTTTTCAGACATGGGGGAAATTGCGACCCTCTATGTTCAAGTCTATGAAAGCAGTCTAGAGAGCTTGGTTGGTGGCGTCATTTTTGAGGATGGCCGTCATTATACCTTTGTCTATGAAAATGAAGATTTAGTCTATGAGGAGGAAGTCTTATGATACAACCAGCAAGTTTAGAAGAATTAGCATCTTTAGTAGAAAAAGATGGCAAGAAAGTCTTTCTTTTTGTGGCGGATTGGTGTGGCGATTGCCGTTATATTTATCCTGCCTTGCCAGAAATTGAGGAGACCAATCCAGAGTTCACCTTTATTCGAGTGGATCGAGACCAGTATATGGATTTGGCTAAACTCTGGGATGTATACGGAATCCCTAGCCTTGTTGTTCTAGAAAAGGACAAGGAAATCGGCCGTTTTGTCAATCGCGACCGTAAAAGCAAGCAACAAATTAATGACTTTTTAGCAGGACTGAAATAGGAGAAAATAGAAACAATGATTTTTACATATAACAAAGAACATGTCGGTGATGTCCTTATGGTCATCGTGAAAAATAGCGGAGATGCCAAACTGGATGTAGAACGCAAAGGCAAGGTAGCCCGTGTTTTCCTCAAAGAAAATGGAGAAACAGTAGCTTGGAATATCTTCGAAGTTTCAAGTTTATTTGAAATTGCAGAGCGCGGTCAAGTCTTTTTATCAGATGAACAGGTCTCTCGTTTGAACCAAGAATTGCAGGCGGAAGGTTTTAAAGAAGAAATTATCAATGACAAAGAGCCTAAGTTTGTTGTTGGTGAAATTGTCGAGATGGTAGCTCATCCAGATAGTGACCACCTCAACATCTGCCAAGTTGCAGTTGCAAGTGACAAGACAGTACAAATCGTTGCAGGTGCTCCTAATGCGCGTGTGGGGTTGAAAACCATTGTGGCTCTTCCTGGAGCTATGATGCCAAAAGGTAATCTTATTTTCCCAGGCGAACTTCGTGGTGAAAAGAGTTTTGGCATGATGTGTAGTCCTCGTGAATTGCATCTGCCAAATGCTCCGCAAAAACGTGGTATTATTGAATTATCAGAAGACCAAGTTGTTGGAACTCCATTTGATCCAGCTAAACACTGGACTGCCTAAGAAGTTGTTAATATCTGATAGACCAGATAGAAGGAAATAAAATGGCAAAAAATGTTGTGATTACAGGAGCGACATCAGGTATTGGTGAAGCGAAAGTAGTTGCTTGTAATAGCTAGTTTTTTAAAAAATTGTTGTAAAGAAGTAATTTAAGATTTTTAATAAATATAATAACCAAGGTGAAATGTCATGAAATTTAGTCCTGAAAACAAAATAATTAAAGCAATGTTTCTCTCTTACCCGATTATGAGTATTCCGAATTTTCAGAGGGAGTATAGCTGGGATGAGTATTACTATAGACAATTTTTTATGGATTTAATTGAGGGAATAAAGCAAGAGAATGGTAAGCTAATTAATACAGATTATTTTATAGGTACAATGGTTTTTTCAGGTTCTTTGAAAAGTGATGAATGTATAGAGGTAATTGACGGTCAGCAACGACTAACCGTTATCACCATATTATTGTCCGTTATTACTGATAAGTTGAAAAAAATTAATGAAGAAGATTTAGCAGAGGCAACTTTTAAGTATATTAAAACTAAAGATGATTATGGAAGATCTATTCCAAAATTAAGAAGTATTACTTCTTACCCTTATTTTGAAGCTTACGTTCAATCAATGAAAAAATGCGAAATTTCCCCAGCGACAGAAGAAGAAGAGAATATAAAAAATACTTATAATTATTTTGAAGTGGCACTTGAGGAACAAAAATTAAGACAACTAAAAAAATTTGATGATGAGATTACTTATAAAGATTTAATAGTTGCAATTAGAGATCAAATTCTTAAATTTAATGTTATTTCAATTTTGACAGAAGATAAGGAATCAGCCTATGAAATTTTTGAGATTTTAAACGCAAAAGGAAAGAGTCTTGCGAGCATTGATTTAATTAAGAACACTATTTATTCAAAATTTCATGCGGATGATAATGCAAGAGATAAAATTATAGAAAAGACATGGGAAGGAATAAAAGAAACATTAAGAAGTAGGGATAAAAATATTGGATTTGCAACATTTTACAGACATTATTGGCTTTCAAAGTACTCTAAAGAAACTAATTCTAAACTATATGATTCTTTTAAACGACTTATTGAAGCAGATAGAGATTCATACGAAATATTTATTAATGAATTAAGTTCTGAGGCAGAAAGATATTTAAAACTAGTATGCCCAAATATTAGTGATTATGAAAATAGACAAGAATATTATTGGCTTGTTCAGAGTTTGAAAACTATCGAAGAAACATTTGGAGTAACTCAAGCAAGAATAGCATTGTTATCATTGTTTGAACTTAAATCAAATGGTAAAATATCTACAAAGGTTTTAAAAAAAGCTGTAAACTATATTGAAAATTTTATTTTTGCATATACAGGAATATTGAAAAATCAAGCAAATATTTATGAAGCAAGATTCTCTGCTTTGGCGAGAAAATTGCGTAAAAGTGAAAGTAAGGCTGATACAAATAAAATATTAGAAGAGTCTTTGTATGAAGCTTTTAGGGATAGAGTTCCTTCTAAGGAAGATTTTATTTCATCTTTTGCTAATCTTAAATTTTCTAAAAACTTCATTCATACCAACGTGATGACTAAATATGCCTTAAAAAAGATTTCTGCTAGAATGGATGGTAGTGAGATGTTCCATTTGGATTCATCTGTTGAACATATCATTAATGAGGATTTGTCAAATATTGAAACGCTTGAAATTGGCAATTTAATTTGCTTGGAAACAAATCTAAACAAGGAAGCTGATAACCTAACTTTTGAAGAAAAAATAGAAGTTTATAAAAAATCAAAGTATAATCAGATTAGAGTGTTTTTAGATAATCATCTAGAGTTTACGAATGAGAGTATAAAAGAAAGATCTAAAAAACTAGGTGAGTATTATTACGATAACATCTTGAACTTTGAAAGTTAATATTAAAAATAGAAGGAAATAAGATGGCAAAAAATGTTGTGATTACAGGGGCGACCTCAGGAATCGGTGAAGCGATTGCGCGTGCTTATCTGGAGCAGGGAGAGAATGTCGTTCTAACCGGACGACGGACAGACAGACTAGAAGCCCTTAAGTCGGAGTTTGCAGAAGCCTTCCCAAATCAGATAGTTTGGACTTTTCCGCTAGATGTCACAGATATGACCATGGTAAAGAATGTCTGCTCTGATATTCTAGAAACGATAGGGAAGATTGACATCTTGGTTAATAACGCCGGTCTGGCTCTAGGTTTAGCACCCTATCAGGATTATGAAGAGCTGGATATGTTAACAATGTTAGATACCAATGTTAAAGGTTTGATGGCAGTCACTCGTTGTTTCTTGCCAGCAATGGTAAAAGCCAATCAAGGACATATCATCAATATGGGCTCAACCGCAGGAATCTATGCCTATGCGGGTGCAGCAGTTTATTCAGCTACCAAGGCAGCGGTTAAGACCTTTTCAGATGGACTGCGAATTGATACCATTTCAACAGATATCAAGGTGACCACCATTCAGCCTGGAATTGTCGAAACAGATTTTTCTACAGTGCGTTTTCATGGTGACAAAGAGCGGGCTACGTCCGTTTACCAAGGAATTGAAGCCTTGCAAGCTCAGGATATTGCAGATACAGTAGTCTATGTGACCAGTCAACCTCGTCGTGTACAGATTACAGATATGACCATTATGGCCAATCAACAGGCGACAGGTTTCATGGTTCATAAAAAGTAAAAAATTTCCTCGAAAAGTTACAAATTTCTGTAACTTTTTTTGATTTCCTACGAATAGATAAGTAGGAGGAAGAAAATATGTATAATAAAGTTATCTTAATCGGACGCTTGACGTCTACACCAGAATTGCACAAAACCAACAATGACAAGTCAGTAGCGCGAGCGACTATTGCAGTCAACCGTCGTTACAAAGACCAAAATGGGGAGCGTGAAGCTGACTTTGTCAATATGGTCCTATGGGGCAGACTAGCAGAAACAATGGCAAGCTACGCAACCAAAGGAAGTCTCATTTCAGTGGATGGAGAATTACGTACCCGTCGCTTTGAGAAAAATGGTCAAATAAATTATGTGACTGAAGTACTTGTTACAGGATTCCAATTATTAGAAAGTCGTGCCCAACGTGCCATGCGTGAAAATAACGCAGGTCAAGATTTGGCTGACTTGGTTTTGGAAGAAGAGGAATTGCCATTTTAAGTATTGAAAAGTCTGAGTTGCTCTCAGGCTTTTTATCTTGAGAAAGTCAGACTTTTTTCTTGACTATTTCTGACCAAGTGATACAATAGAACTATAAATTAGCACTCAGATATAAAGAGTGCTAATACTATCTATCTCATTATGGAGGAAATCAGATGTTGAAACCATTAGGAGACCGTGTGGTCTTGAAAATCGAAGAAAAAGAACAAACTGTTGGAGGTTTTGTCCTCGCAGGTTCAGCTCAAGAAAAAACCAAAACAGCCCAAGTTGTGGCTACTGGACAAGGTGTTCGTACCTTGAACGGTGAATTGGTTGCTCCAAGTGTTAAAGCTGGAGACCGTGTCTTAGTTGAAGCCCACGCAGGTCTTGATGTCAAAGATGGCGATGAAAAGTACATCATTGTTGGCGAAGCTAACATCTTGGCAATCATTGAAGAATAGAAGGAGAAAGTAAGTATGTCAAAAGAAATTAAATTTTCATCAGATGCTCGTTCAGCTATGGTTCGTGGTGTCGATATCCTTGCAGACACTGTTAAAGTAACCTTGGGACCAAAAGGTCGTAATGTCGTTCTTGAAAAATCATTTGGCTCACCCTTGATTACCAATGACGGTGTGACCATTGCCAAAGAAATCGAATTGGAAGACCATTTTGAAAATATGGGTGCCAAATTGGTATCAGAAGTAGCTTCAAAAACCAATGACATCGCAGGTGACGGGACTACAACTGCAACAGTCTTGACCCAAGCTATCGTCCGCGAAGGAATCAAAAACGTCACTGCAGGTGCCAATCCAATCGGTATTCGTCGTGGGATTGAAACAGCAGTTGCCGCAGCAGTAGAAGCCTTGAAAAACAATGCCATCCCTGTTGCTAATAAAGAAGCTATCGCTCAGGTTGCAGCTGTATCTTCTCGTTCTGAAAAAGTCGGTGAATACATTTCTGAAGCCATGGAAAAAGTTGGTAAAGACGGCGTCATCACTATTGAAGAGTCACGTGGTATGGAAACAGAGCTTGAAGTTGTGGAAGGAATGCAGTTTGACCGCGGTTATCTTTCACAGTACATGGTGACAGATAGTGAGAAAATGGTGGCTGACCTTGAAAATCCGTACATTTTGATTACTGATAAGAAGATTTCAAATATCCAAGAAATCTTGCCACTTCTAGAAAGCATTCTCCAAAGCAATCGTCCACTTTTGATTATTGCAGATGATGTGGACGGTGAGGCTCTTCCGACTCTTGTTTTGAACAAGATTCGTGGAACCTTTAACGTGGTAGCAGTTAAGGCGCCTGGATTTGGTGATCGTCGCAAAGCCATGCTTGAAGATATCGCGATCTTAACAGGAGGAACAGTTATCACAGAAGACCTTGGTCTTGAGTTGAAAGATGCGACAATTGAGGCGCTTGGTCAAGCAGCGAGAGTGACCGTGGACAAAGATAGCACTGTTATCGTAGAAGGTGCTGGAAATCCTGAAGCGATTTCTCACCGTGTTGCGGTTATTAAGTCTCAAATAGAAACTACAACATCTGAATTTGACCGTGAAAAATTGCAAGAACGATTGGCGAAATTGTCAGGTGGTGTCGCAGTGATCAAGGTCGGAGCTGCAACTGAAACTGAGTTGAAAGAAATGAAACTCCGCATTGAAGATGCCCTCAACGCTACTCGTGCAGCCGTTGAAGAAGGAATCGTTGCTGGTGGTGGAACAGCTCTTGTAAATGTCATTCCATCCGTGGCTGATTTGGAATTGACAGGAGATGAAGCAACAGGGCGCAATATTGTTCTCCGCGCCTTGGAAGAACCTGTTCGTCAAATCGCCCATAATGCGGGATTTGAAGGCTCTATAGTTATCGATCGTTTGAAAAATGCCGAGCTTGGTACAGGCTTCAACGCAGCAACTGGAGAGTGGGTCAACATGATTGAAGAGGGAATCATCGACCCTATTAAGGTTAGCCGTTCAGCCCTACAAAATGCAGCATCTGTAGCTAGCTTGATTTTGACTACGGAAGCAGTTGTAGCCAACAAACCAGAACCAGTAGCCCCAGCTCCAGCAATGGATCCAAGCATGATGGGCGGGATGATGTAAGATTTCGCTACGAAGCAATTTATAAGAAACACAAAAGGAGGGAATGCCTATCCCTCCTTTTTATGCTATTCACTTCTAAATAGATTTGAGCTCTCCTAACTTATATGATAAAATAAGACTAGAAAAAGGAGAAGAACATGATCGATGTAGAAGAAATTCTGAGCAAGATGAACCCCAATCAGAAGATTAATTATGACCGTGTCATGCAGAAGATGGTACAAGTATGGGAGAAAAATGAGCAACGGCCAACCATTCTCATGCATGTTTGCTGTGCCCCTTGTAGTACCTATACCCTAGAATACCTGACTAAATACGCTGATGTGACCATCTATTTTGCCAATTCTAATATCCATCCCAAGGCAGAATACCACAAGCGGGCCTATGTTACTAAGAAATTTGTCAGTGATTTCAACGAGCGGACAGGAAATACGGTTCAGTACCTAGAAGCTCCCTATGAGCCCAATGAATACCGTAAGTTAGTCAGAGGACTGGAAGAAGAACCAGAAGGTGGCGACCGTTGCAAGGTTTGTTTTGACTACCGACTGGATAAGACAGCGCAAGTGGCTATGGATTTGGGCTTTGACTACTTTGGTTCAGCCTTGACTATTAGTCCTCATAAGAATTCTCAAACCATCAACAGCATCGGAATCGATGTGCAAAAGATTTATACAACCCACTATCTTCCAAGTGATTTCAAGAAAAATCAGGGTTACAAACGTTCAGTAGAGATGTGTGAAGAGTATGATATCTATCGTCAATGTTATTGTGGATGCGTCTATGCAGCCCAAGCTCAGAATATTGACCTGGTTCAAGTTAAGAAGGACGCCACAGCTTTCATGCTTGATAAGGATGTTGAAAAAGACTATTCCCATATCAAATTTACAGTTACAAAATTAGATATATAAATGAAAACTTGCCTCAAGGTAGGTTTTTTGCTAGTAGAAAAGCGATAGACAGAAATTGCTGGACCAATCTTTGAATTTCTAGTTCAAGGCTTGTGAGTCTTCAACAAGCCTTGGACTCTTAAAAAAATGAAGTTTTGCTCAAAAGAGCTTTTTATATTAAAACGAGCAATTATCAGTTCAAACCTGTTTCAAAAGAAGAACGGATAAATTAATCCATGCTTTGTTTTTGAGTTAGGAAGTTAAGCATGCTAAACTGAGTCGTAGGAATAAATTTCTTTATAGAAATTTGTTACAACTCTGCTATGACGGAATATTCCTTTTTTGCATTTATACAACTTATTTAACACTATCTTTATTCTTGTGATATAATGTCAAATTATAGAGTGGAGGTCATTTAAAATGATTGATAAAGTAATTGAACAATATAAAAGTCATGATAATCTTGATATTCGAGTAGAATTGCATAAGAAGTATTCAAAAAATAAATTGGGATTTAATAATTGGATATTTTCTAACTACCAAATCACTGATGAAGTAAAGGTTCTAGAATTGGGATGTGGTACAGGAGAACTGTGGAAAAGTAATAGTGATTCTATAGATAAAATGAAGCAGTTGGTTGTTACAGATTTTTCTAAAGATATGGTGAAATCAACGAAGTCAGTGATTGGAAATAGAGACAATGTCAACTATGAGATAATGGATATTCAAAAGATTTCTTTTGAGAATGAAACGTTTGATATTGTTATTGCTAATATGCTTTTACATCATGTGAATGATATTCCTAAAGCTCTCTCTGAGGTGAATAGGGTCTTAAAAACAGGAGGAATTTTTTACTGTGCTACATTTGGTGAAAATGGAGTTGTAAATTATTTGGCAAGTTTATTTAAAGATGAGGTTAATCAAGATTTAGAAAATAAAACGTTTACTTTACAAAATGGTAAAAGGTACCTGAGTAGGTATTTTAACTCTGTCGATACATTACTCTATGATGATGAGTTACAGGTAACTAGTATAGATGACCTGGTTAAATACATCCAATCGTTTAAAGGAATTTCAGAAATAGGTTCACTAGAAGAGGAAATAATACGTAAAAGATTGGAAAGTGAGTTTTATAATGGTATGTTGATCATTCCTAAAGAATATGGTATGTTTATCGCTCGAAAAGAAAGTTAAGGGAACGAAAGTGTGAAAAATTATGGAGAAGCTTTTCGATATTTTAGAAAATTAAACGGATATTCTTTAGAGTATGCTGCAGCTGATTCTATATCAAAATCTCAACTTTCTAGATTTGAAAGGGGCGAAAATGAAATTTCTCTTTCAACATTTTTTGAATTATTATCAAATATCAATGTTTCGATAGAGAATTTTTTTAATTACTTAGAACATTATAAAAGATCGGAGCTTGATGATTTTTTGGTTAATTTATCTCCGAATTTTTATAGTTTGAATACTAAAGGATTGGAGGAAATAAAAAATGAGCAACAAAAACTTTTTGAGAAGAGTGGGGAAAAAACTCATAAAATAAATACAATTATGGTTCAGGGATTATTAAATCAGATAGATTGTAATTATGTAGTTAGTAGAGAAGATCTAAATTTAGTATATGACTATTTATTCCAGAAGGAACGATGGGAGTCTTATGAGATAACATTGATTGGTAATTTATATCATCTTTTTGAAATAGATTATATTTACAGGGTCGGAAAAGAAATACTAGAGCGTACACATTATTACGAAAAAATCGGTAAGAATAGAAATTTAGTTGTGTCAGCTTGTTTAAATTTTTGGTTCTGTTGCCTTGAAAATTCACATCTAATATATGCAGACTACTTTGAAATGAAATTAAAGAAATTATTAAAAGATGACACAAAAGTTTTTGAAAAATCTACATTCAAATTTGTAGAAGGATATAAAATATATCTGACTGAATCTAAAGAATCTGGAATTAAACAAATGAAAAATGTCATAAAATATTTTGAGTTTATTGAATCTAAAAGTATTGCTTTATATTTTCAAAAACGATTAAATGAGTTGGTAGATTAAATAGCATTTTCTCTGTTAAGTCATTTTTTACAAAGATTGTACTATAGGATTGATGCTATGCGGAAATACAATAACTAAATTTTTTGATAGGAAGGAGACCTGTATTTTTTATACTAATCATCTTCTTATTTTTTGTATTAGACGATAGAAGATTGTTGTAAACTTACAAGGAACAAAGATATTAAAAAATATCAGTATGTCTATTTGTTTTATATATTTCGCGAATTCTGCATAAATCTCTTTCTAGTAATGTGTTGTAACTCTACTATAATGGATTTATTCCTTTTTATGTTTACACAATTTATTTTACACTACCAAAAAATAAGGTCAGGATTTTGTTCCTGACCTTTGACAACTTTACCGATTCTTTAGTTCTACATAGCGCTTGTACCAAATGTTTACATAGGCTTCTGAGAAAGGACCACGTCCATTATTAATCCAATCAACAAGAATTTTGACATGTTCTTTTAAAATATAGTCTAAGTCATCAGAATAATTCATTTTGCGTTTGTGACGCTCGTACTCCTCAACATCTAAGAGACGTTTTTCCCCATCTGTAAAAATTTTAACATCCAAATCGTAATCAATATACTTCAGAGCTTCTTCATCCAGATAGTAGGGGCTAGCCATATTGCAATAGTAGGAAATTCCATTATCGCGAATCATGGCAATGATATTAAACCAATATTTCTTGTGAAAGTAAACAATAGCAGGTTCTCGAGTGACCCAACGACGACCATCACTTTCGGTAACCAGTGTGTGATCGTTGACACCAATAATGGCGTTTTCTGTTGTTTTTAGTACCATGGTGTCCCGCCAAGTTCGGTGGAGACTCCCATCATGCTTATAACTTTGAATTGTAATAAAGTCGCCTTCTTTTGGAAGTTTCATAACTAACCAACTTTCTACAATTTATAAGTTTATCGTTTACTATTGTACCATAAAATTGCCTAAAATCTGTGAATTTTACATGAAAATATTAAAGATATTCTCTGAGAGCGCTTGCTATATCCGAAAAATCGTAGCCCTTTCGTGCTAAAACTTGAGTTAAACGCTGTTTAAGTTCGTATCCTTCATGCTTTCGAGCATACTTAGCATATTGCTTATCAAGTTCCTTGAAGATGAGTTCCTGAGTCGTTTCTTGGTCAACTTGACTATCCAACTCGTCAAGGGCACTTTTAGCATCAGAATAGGAAAACCCCTTGTTGGTCAAGTTTTGGATAATCTTTTCTTGCAAGGCACGAGCTGGAAGTTTTCCCTCATATTTTTTCAATAGTTTATTAGCTACACGTTGAGCAACTTCCGAAAAATCAAATTCTTTTAAAATTTCTTCTGTAGTAGATTTTGAAATTCCTTTTTGTGTTAGTTTCTGAGTCAGTACATAAGGACCCTTGTCTCCTGAAAGTTGATTGGTATTGATGATAGCATAAGTGTACTGGCTATCATTAATCCAATTATCCTCTTTAAGATTATCAATGACTTGAGAAACTATGTTTTCATCAATATCGTATTTTTTCAGATATTCTCTGACTTCTTTTTCAGTGCGCGCTTTAAAGGATAGGTGGTAGAGAGCTAGATTCTTACCGTAAGAAAATTGGGCAAAGTCCTGAATCTCTTTCAATTCTTCTTCGCTTATCACCTTATCTCTTGATAACATAAAACGAACAATAGTATCTTCAGTAATATAGCATTTGTCGCCATTATCAAGCTCCATAAGATAGAGTCTTTTTTTCTTTTCAAGTTTTGTGATTTTCATAGTTCTATTATAACTCAAAATGTGATAAGATAGGGTTATGAATCTCAAAGTGAAACAAAAAATACCATTAAAAATCAAGCGCATGGGAATTAATGGTGAGGGAATCGGCTTTTATCAAAAAACCTTAGTCTTTGTGCCTGGTGCTCTCAAAGGAGAAGATATCTATTGTCAGATTACTTCTATTAAACGTAACTTTGTTGAAGCAAAATTACTAAAGGTTAATAAGAAGTCTAAATTCCGTGTTGTGCCAGCATGTACTATTTACAATGAGTGCGGAGGCTGCCAAATCATGCACCTGCATTATGATAAGCAGCTAGAGTTCAAGACGGACTTACTTCATCAAGCGCTGAAAAAATTTGCCCCTACAGGATATGAAAACTATGAAATTCGTCCGACAATTGGTATGCAGGAACCAAAATATTACCGTGCCAAGTTACAATTTCAGACTCGAAAATTTAAAAATCAGGTCAAGGCGGGCTTATATGCACAAAACTCTCACTATTTAGTAGAGTTGAAAGACTGCCTGGTACAAGACAAGGAAACCCAAGTGATTGCTAATCGTCTAGCAGAATTACTTACTTATCACCAGATTCCAATCACGGATGAGAGAAAAGTTCTAGGTGTTAGAACTATAATGGTCCGACGAGCAAGAAAGACTGGACAGGTTCAGATTATTATTGTTACAAATCGTCAGCTTAATTTAACCCTGCTGGTAAAAGATTTAATTAAAGATTTTCCAGAGGTTGTGACAGTAGCTGTTAATACAAATACAGCTAAAACCAGTGAGATTTATGGTGAAAAGACAGAGATTATCTGGGGAGAAGAGAGTATTCAAGAAGGTGTACTCGATTATGAATTTTCGCTATCTCCTCGGGCTTTCTATCAACTAAATCCTGAACAAACAGAAGTCCTTTATAGCGAGGCAGTAAAAGCGCTGGATGTTAGTAAAGAAGACCATTTGATTGACGCTTATTGTGGAGTTGGAACGATTGGATTTGCCTTTGCAAAGAAAGTAAAAACACTCAGAGGTATGGATATTATTCCAGAAGCCATTGAAGATGCTAAGCGAAATGCTAAAAGAATGGGATTTGACAACACACATTACGAAGCAGGAACAGCGGAAGAGATTATTCCTCGCTGGTATAAGGAAGGCTACCGAGCAGATGCTCTGATTGTGGACCCACCACGTACAGGTCTGGATGATAAGTTATTAAATACTATTCTTACTTATGTACCAGAAAAAATGGTCTATATTTCTTGTAATGTTTCGACCTTGGCTCGTGATTTGGTGCGCTTAGTAGAAGTCTATGACCTCCATTATATCCAGTCGGTCGATATGTTCCCACATACAGCTCGAACTGAAGCTGTTGTAAAATTAATAAAAAAAGTTTAAAAAAGGTGTTGACAAAGTTAGAAAAGTCGGTATAATAGTAAGAGTTGAAAATAACAGCTCTGGTCCGTTGGTCAAGGGGTTAAGACACCGCCTTTTCACGGCGGTAACACGGGTTCGAATCCCGTACGGACTATGGTATGTTGCGGTTGAGACACTTGATGAAAAAAGTTTTAAAAAAGTTTCAAAAAAGTGTTGACAAGCGAAAGCGACTGTGATATACTAATATAGTTGTCGCTTGAGAGAAGCAAGTGACAAAGACCTTTGAAAACTGAACAAGA